>JAPPBT010000004.1 GCA_026702745.1 Gemmatimonadota bacterium | reverse complement strand
ACGTCCGTCCGGGCCATACTGCTCAATCGCAGCGGGTACGAGGTGGGACTGCCCGCCGTTCCGCTGGGGGATCTTTACGCGCCCTGCATTGACTACATCGAGCAGCGCGGCGGCCGCGTCGTATTCAACCGGGGGGTAACCGGCATTGCCGTCCAGGACGGCAAGGTGGCTTCCCTTTCGTTGCAGGACGGTTCGTCCGTGGAAGCCGGGGCCTACCTTTCTGCCCTGCCTTTCGACGTCCTGTGCAAGCTGCTCCCTCAAAAACAGGCCTCGGATCCCTATTTCTCGATGCTGGACGGACTGTCAGTCTCGCCTATCACGGCCGTACACGTCTGGTTCGACCGGCCCGTGACGGAACTGGGCTACGCCGCCGTGATCGGCCGGAGGATACAGTGGATATTCAACCAGTCCAGCCGGCACACCGGATCCTTCTCCGCGGATAACGGCGGCGCCTATCTCGGCCTCGTGGTCAGCGCTTCCGATGACTGGATGAAAACACCCCGTCAGGTCATTATCGATCAGGCCATGGAAGATCTCGAATCCCTCCTCCCCGCCGTACGCCAGGCCAAACTGCTCAAGGCCATCGTCGTCAAGGAGGGCCGGGCCACTTTCGCGCCACGGCCCGGTTGCGACGCGCTGCGCCCCGGCCCAACCAGCCCCCTTTCCAATCTCTCCATCGCCGGCGACTGGGTGCAGACGGGCTGGCCGGCGACCATGGAAAGCGCCGTGCGCAGTGGTTACCAGGCCGCCGAGGTACTTTTGCGGGACCGGGGCGTACGGACACCCATCCTGAAACCCGATCTGCCCGCGGAGGGCCTGATGAAGTGGGTAACGGGGCTGCGGGACTTCTGACTGCCATAAGGCGTCAAAACCGCCGATGAATAGTAAACCCGGGGGCTCGGGTAGAGGCATGAAAATCCCTGTGCCGAGGGTCGTTCCGAAGTAGCACGGGGACACTTTAGAGTCCGCGAGATGCGGGCCCGCACAGGGACGAGGAATCGTTCTGATTCATTTCAAACTCGGCGTGCACCAGGCGTCGTAAGTCAGATCGTAACTGTGTAGTGATTCACCACCACGGGATCTGTTACCCGGCCACCATCCCGATCATGCTCTTCGAGATACTGTCTGATCGCGTCGGCGACCAGTTCATGAACCTCATCTTCGGTCTTTCCGGCAACCCCTATGCCCGGAAGCTCAGGCACGTAGGCGTCGTACGCTCCGGGGCCGTATTTTTCTACAATGATTAGGTACTCAGTCTGCGGCATCTTCAACTCCCTTATCATTCTCTTTCAAACCAGCTTGTTTGAGCATTTGGCTGCGTGTACCTGCTTTCATCTCCGCGTTTGAGATTCCAGCCACTACGGCAATGCCTCGTTTTGTAATGTTGATATATAGCACAAAACAACCATTTATCGCTTGCGAGGCTACAACTCCGTCCACCGGAGGTATGACGCGGGGGCCTGATTACAACCGAGGACATGCCGATTGCGTTGTACCTCTCGCTACGACGCCTTGACCCCCCTTCGTACTTCCGTTATATTTCGAACAGTATTCATTCCGGTACCTGTCCGCTTCGTTTCCCATTAGTAAGGATCAATCCGAAAGAAGGATTCCTATGCCCGCCAACCTGCTTGCGTGCCGAACGGCAAGCTACGGAAAGTTCAGCGAATCCGCCTATGCCCATCTGCCCACGATCGGCGTTCATCACGTGGAAATCGACGCACCCGCGCCGGACCAGGTCGCCGGTGTCAAGTCCAGGCTCGAAGATCACGGGCTGTCGGCCAGCAGCCTGCAGTGCCCGGTAGAGATCCAGTACGACGACGTGGACGCGCGGCTGACCCCCCACCTGGACGCCGCCGCGGCCCTGGGCGCCGGACTGCTTTTCGTAAGCGTACAGGCCGGGGAACTGGACATGGGCGTGGCTTACGAGCGATTGCACCGCACGGGGGCCAAAGCGGCCGAATACGGGATTACCATCGGCATGGAAACCCATCCCGACCTGATCACCAACGCGGCCGTCGCCCTGGAGACCATGCGCGGCGTCGACCATCCCAACGTCCGCGTGAACTACGACACGGCCAACATCCACTACTACAACCGGGACGTGGACCACGTCGACGAAATGGAAAAGGTCATCGACTATATCGGCAGCATGCATCTCAAGGATACGGACGGCCAATACAAGACCTGGTGCTTTCCCACTTTCGGCGAGGGCATCGTCGACTTTAAAACGGTTTTCGACCGGCTGAACGCCCACGGGTTCCACGGACCGTTCACCATGGAAATCGAGGGCGTGGAAGGGGAATCGCTCAACGAAGAGGAGACCTGCCGGCGCGTGGCGGATTCGGTGGCGCACCTGCGGAGCGTCGGGTGTGACGTTTAGAAGGCGCGGCGTCCATGCCTGAACTGCAACTCCGGATGATGCGCCCCGACCTGGAAGACCTGCCGGAAATCAGCGTGCCGGACGGGTATGCGCTGAGGACCTACCGGTCCGGCGACGAAGCCGCCTGGTCTGAGATCATGAACACGGGCATCGGGACGGACTGGACGGCGGAGAAGTGCCGCAAAGAGCTGACGGAAACGGAACCGTTCATGGCGGACGGGTGTTTCTTCGCAACACGATCGGGGGTAGCCGTAGCCACGGCCTGCGCCTATGACGTCCAGCCCGAGGGCATAAGCGCCGCGCAGGTTCACATGGTATGCGCGAAACCGGCCCACCGCGGACAGGGACTGGGCCGACTCGTTACCCTGGCCGTGCTCCATTACATGCGGGACCAGGGCTACGGGGCCGCTTTTCTGGGTACGGACGATTTCCGCGTGCCGGCCGTCAGGACCTATCTCGGACTGGGGTTCATTCCCGACTATATCGAGGACAGCCACCGATTGCGCTGGTCCGCAGTATTCGCGAAAGCCGGGGAACACCTTTCCTGAACCACAACCCTTAACACGGACGTTTCAAATGCAACGTATTTCAAGCCGTAGATTCTGTCATATATCCAGCCGCATCGCCCGCCGTAATTGCCGCCGCGCAACGTACCCCGCGCACATGGCGGCCCTGGTCGTCCTGACCGTCCTGGTCAGCCTGGCGCGGACGGCCCCGGCCAACGCGCAGGACGCGGAGGTCGTGGACGTTCCTCCCGTCGTCATCACCGGGATCGGCATCCTCGGCGGTTTCCCGTCGGGCGAGTTCGGTGATAACGTCAAGAACCCGGGGATCGGCATATCGGGATACGTGGGCTACATGATCCCCCGGACGCCCGCCGTGATCGGCCTGGACCTGGGCTACCTGATCTACGGCCACGAGCGGCGCACCGAGCAGTTCAGCCTGACGATTCCCGATGTCCTCGTCGGCGTGGTCACCGAGAACAACATCTTCTCGATGAACGCCTTTCTCCGTCTGCAGACCAACCCCGCCCCGCTGCGTTTCTACGTAGAAGGCATCGTGGGCTTCCACTACCTCTTCACCAGCACGTCGATCGAGAACGTGGACCGGTCACCGTTCAGCGGCGAGGATGTCGTCAGTTCCACGAACCTCGACGACTTCGCCTTTACCAAGGGCGTGGGCAGCGGGGTCCTGATCGAGGTTTGGAGCGGCGGCGAAGACCGGACGCCGCAGAACCGCACCCTGCGGTCTGTTTCCCTGGAACTCAGGATGCGCTACCATGACGGTTCCGAAGCCGATTACCTGAAGCGGGGCGATATCGTCCGACGGGCGGGTTCGGCCGAACTCAATGTAACCAAGTCGACCACCGATCTCATTACGGCCCATTTCGGAGTTGCGATCGACTTCTAGCGCAGGTCATAACCACACATCCGGAGGTTAAGGATGATCCAGGACGATTACTCCATCGAGAGCATACCTGAATCGGCGTGGCAAGTGTCCCGTCGATCATTCATGAAACGGCTGGCCGGCGGGATCGCCGCGGGCGGCGCCCTGGTTTACGGTACCTCCGCCTCCGCATCGCCGACGGTTGACGCGCCGATCGAGGACCTGGAGACGGCGGTCTCCGGTACGGACCCCGGCGACGAGCGGTACTGGCACGCGGTCCGGAGCCAGTTCCTTCTCCGGGACAACCTGGCGCTGATGAACGCCGCGAACCTCTGCCCATCGCCCTATCCGGTGATGGAATCGGTCTTCAAGTACACCCGGGACCTGGATTACGACGCGTCGTTCCACAACCGCATGAAGTACCGGCAGATCAGAGAAGAGACGCGCGAGAAGATGGCGCGCCTCCTGGGCGCCCACACCGACGAGATCGCCCTGGTGCGGAACACGAGCGAGGCCAACAACGCCATCAGCACCGGCTTCCACCTCGGGGCGGGCGACGAGGTGCTGCTCTCCGACCTGAACCATCCCTCGAACAGACATGCGTGGGAGGTCAAGGCCAGGCGGTTCGGCTTCAAGATCAACTATGTGTCGGTCCCCGTTATTCCCGGCGGAGAAGACGAGATCATCGATGCCTTTAACCGGGCGTACACCCCGGCGACGAAGGTCATGTCCTTCACGCACGTCTCCAACACCACCGGGCTGACCATGCCGGCCAGGGAGCTGTGCGCGGCGGCGCGGGAACGGGGCGTGTTTTCCCTGGTCGACGGCGCCCAGAGTTTCGGCGCCTTGAAGATCGATCTCGCCGACATGGGTTGCGACGCCTACTCCGGCAGTGCCCACAAGTGGTTCATGGGCCCGAAGGAGGTCGGCGTGCTCTACGTCCGCAAGGACAGCCAGGACGCCGTCTGGCCGGCCATCGTGAGCGCGGGCTGGCGGGACGAAGTGGAGGAAAGCGCCCGCAAGTACGAGGTCCTCGGACAGCGGGACGACGCGGCGCTGACGGCCACGGGCCGCGGCGTCGAGTTCCACGAGAAGATCGGGCCCGCCCGGGTGGAGGCCCGCATGCGCCAGGTGGCCACGGCCATCAAGGAAGGGCTTTCCGGCCTGCCGGGTATCGAGCTCAGAACGTCACTGAAACCCGTGCTTTCCGCCGGCGTCGTCATCTTCAAGCCGGGCGAACTCGATCCGCGCAAGGTCTTCGACAAGCTCTACAATACGTACCATATCGCAGGTGCGGGCATGGGACCCAACGTCCGCCTTTCCCCCCATATCTACAATACCCTCGACGAGGCGGACCGCGCCGTTACCGCGGTCGCGGAGATGCTGAGGGACGGGGTCTGAGCCTACCCGCCGGTGCAGGCCCACCGCCTGACGGGCCCATGTCAAAACGAAGCGCCGCCGTCATACTCTATGCCGCGCTGCTCATCGCGAGCGTGCTGCAGGTATTCCAGTCGATTGTCGTCGCCCATTTCTTCGACCCGGAATACCTGGCGCCCTACCGCTATGGCATCCTGGCGGCCGGATTCGCCTACCTGTTCGCCACCGGACTGATCGAGAGCGTCTTCTTCTTCATTTCGGGCAAATACGCCCTGGACGCCCGCAAGTACGTGGGGAACACCCTGGCCAGCTGCGCGCTGATCTTCCTGGTCCTCATCCTGCTCTTCGAAGGCGTGCTCGACCCCTATGTGCTCATCCACACGGAACTGGGACCCTATCTCCGGGAGATCGGCGCCTATCTCCTGATCGCCCTGTTCCTCTTCGTCAACATGACCGCCCACAACGCCCTGGTCGGAAGCGGCCACACGGCCGCCGCCAGCGTCCTGCGCGTATTCCAGTACCTCCTGCGCATCCTGGCCATCGCCGGCGCGTTGTTCTCGGGCCTGATCACGGCCATCTACCCGCTCATTCTGCTGATCGTCGTCCTGGAAGGCATCCAGTCCCTGCTCTACGGGCTCGTCCTGCTCAACAGGAAGCTGCTGTCCTTCCGGCTCCGGGGCATCGAGACCCGGGCCCAGTACCGCTACGCCTTCGGGTTGGGCGTCGCGGGGTTCATCCCCTTCATCAACGGGAGCCTGGACAAGATTATGATCAGCGCCTTCCTGGGCGCCTCCAGCTTCGCGATCTACAGCGTTTCTGCCATCGAACTGCCTATTGCCGGCATCCTGATGAGCGTGTTCGGTTCGGTGTTCTTTTCCACCTACGTGGGATACGCCGAAGCCGGCGATCATCCGTCCATGGCGGCCCTGTGGCGCAAGTGCTCAAGGTACGGCATGATCGCCATCGTCCCCGCGGGGATCTTCGTCTTCCTCTTCTCCGACGTGCTGTACCGCCTCATTCTCCCGGACGCCTACTTCGAGGGCCACCGGGTCCTCGGCATCTACGCCCTGCTCCTCCTGCTCCGTTTCAACAGCCCGGACGTCCTCGCCCGGGCCCTCAACCGGAACGCGGTCATCGTCCAGGCCGCGACCGCCATGCTGATCGTCAACGTCGCGGGCAACCTGGTGTTCATCAACGCCTTCGGCCTGTGGGGCGCGGCACTGGCCACCCTGTGCGGGACCGCCGCGGGATGGATCTACTACCTGGCCCGCTACGCCCGCCTGCTGAAGCAACCCGTAAGCGCGCTCCTCCCCTGGAAGCCGTATGTAAGTCTGGTCGTCATTTCGGCGGGCTTCTTCGGCGCGGCGCGTTGGACCTACGACCGGGTCGAGGTCAGCGCCGTCCCGGTCATCCTGGGCGCCGCCCTGGCCATCCTGGGCGCCGCCGCCTACTTCTGGTACGCGTTTTCCTTGTTGGAGAAACCGGAGAAGGCGTACGTTTGGGGCCTGGCGAGGAAGATGGGCGTTCCGCTTCGAACGACGAACTGATCTTCATATATGAACCCTCCCGAGCCTCACGTAACGATCGTCATACTCAACTGGAACCGGGTAGCGGACACGCTGGAGTGTCTGGAATCGCTGGCGCGAATGAGCTACCCTTCCTTCTCGATCGTGGTCGTGGACAATGGTTCGACCGACGGCTCGCCCGAGGCCATCGAGCGGTGGGGACGTGAGCACCTGCCTTTGAAGCAGATCCGCAACGAGAAAAACCTGGGATTCGTCCGCGGCAGCAACCAGGGGATGCGCCATGCCCTTTCCACGAACACCGATTACGTATTCCTGCTGAACAACGATTCAGTCGTGGAGCCCGACGCGCTTTCGTTACTCGTCGCAACGGCGGAACGCACCGGCGAACGCTCCGGCGAGCGCACCTGCGATACCGGCATGGTGGGTCCGAAGATCTACCAGTACGGAAAGGACAACGTGCTCGACAGCGCCGGTACCCGCACGATCCCGTGGCTGGCACAGGGATTCCTGATCGGACATGGCGAAGAGGACCACGGCCAGTACGACAATCCCGGCGAAATGCCCTATGTTACGGGAACGGCGCTCCTCGTCAAGCGCGCCGTCCTGGAAGAGGTAGGACTGATGGACGAAGACTATTTCTGTTACTTCGATGACTTCGACTGGGGAGTGAAGGCGCGGAAAGCCGGTTATAGGCTGCTGTTGGAACCCAGAGCCGTTGTCCACCACAAGGGGTCGCAAACGGCCGGTTTCGGCAGTCCGTTTTATGTACATCACATGGTACGAAGCCGGATTCTCTTCGCGAGAAAAAACGTGCCGCTTCTACTGTATCTGTTCGCGTTCCTGCCTTACCTTTTTCTGTATCGTTATCTTCGGCCGGCGGCTATTTTGTTCTTCCGTCGCAGGTGGGTCCACCTGGATGCGCTCCATAGAGGGATTCGAGAGGGTTTCAACTCGCCGGTCACCTCAAACACCTGTCGATCGCCCCGGCGTTCCGACTGAATCTACCATTAAGGGCCTTCATGGCAAGGAAACGATCAATTACGCGACCCGAACGGCGCAGCATCGACGGACCGAATCGGAACCGTCGACAACGCATGGTCCGGAGTCTGCATCCGTATATCCAGGATGTCTTGTTGTGCCTGATCATCGCGGCACTTGCCGTCTTCGTCTACCGCGGCTATATCATCGAGGGCAAGGTGGATATCCGGCCCGATTTCATCGGCCAGGCCATCCCTTTCGATCGTTTCGCGCAGGATTTCGTAGAAAAGTTTGACGAGACGCCGCTCTGGTACCCCCACATCTTCGGCGGTATGCCCTTCCAGGCCAGCGGCACGTATCACCATCTGCAGTACAGTTTCGAAGCCCTGATCAACGCCGTCCTGCCGGACGTGCTCATCAGTGCGCTGCACGGCCGATTCTTCTTCCACCTGCTCCTCGGTGCGGTGTCCATGTTTTTGCTTGCGCGAGCTCTATCGCTCTCCCGGCCCGCATCTTTCGTCGCGGCCGCGGCCATCGTGTTTTCCACCCACATGATGGCCACGGAACATGCCAATCGGTTCATCTGCTTCATGCACGTACCCCTGGTCTTTCTGGCCGCGTACCGCGTCTTTGACCGTGGACGGCTCTTCGACATGCTGTTGCTCGGCGCGGCCCTGGGCTCTCAGCTTAGTTCCTTCCATCCGCAGATCGCCTTCTACACGGCCATGTTGATCGGCATGTTCGCTGTTTACGCGGTCGTGAACGAATTGCGAGACAAAATCCCCACGGGCCGCACAATCAGGAAATCCGCGCTCTTTGCCGGCGGCGTCGTGCTGGCCATAGCCGTCGCGGCCGTGCTGGTCCTTCCCATGCAGGAATACGCGCAGCACTCCGCCCGGGGCCTTTCCGTGGGGGGCAGCGACGTGAACGTACCCTTCGCCACGAGCTGGTCGTTCCCACCGATAGAAATCCTGACCTTCATCATCCCTTCCTTTGCCGGTTTCGGTGGCCCTCTTTACTGGGGCGATATGCCCTTTACCGATTTCCCGAACTACCTCGGCATCGTCGTCGTCGTCCTGGCCGTGGCGGGCATCTTGCTGAACCGATCGCGCATGACCCTGTTCCTGGTCATCGCGGCGGTCCTGGCCCTCCTGGTATCCTTTGGACGGCACCTGCCGCCCGTATCCTACGTCATGCTCCACTTCGTACCCTTCTTCGGGAAATTCCGCGCGCCCGTCATGATCCTGGTCCTGTCGCAGTTCGCCGTAGCGCTCCTCGCCGGTTACGGCGTGCATGCCCTGGTCGAGCGCATACGGGCGGGCAGGGACATGCTTGGGAGTTTCGCGAGAAAGCTGTGCGTCGTTGCCGGCGGAGTTCTGCTGCTCGTCCTGGCACTGACCGTGTTCGAATCCTCCTTCCAGTCCTTTATGACGGGCGTCTACACAGAGGCCGACAGAGCGCACGGGGCACGCAGCGCCATGGTGAACAACGCCGATTACCATGCCGGGGTCAATGCAATGCGTTTCTATCGGCTCATGGGAGACCTGTGGATCATGGTACTGTTGATCAGCGCGGCGTCCGCATTGATCTATGCCACCCGCAAGACGAGTCCCAGGCTGTTGGCCGCGGGTTTGAGCGCCCTGGTCGTCGTCGATCTGCTGCTTGTAGCCTCGCGGGTCGTGAACCCGGAGGATGATCCCGCGCAGATCGAAGCGTACTATGCCGCACGCGAAACCGAAGTCGTGAAGGCACTGAAAGAAGATCCCGTCCCCTATCGCATCCTGCCGCTCTCCGAATTCTCTTCGAATGAGTACGGTTACTTCGGCATCTCCACCATCGGAGGTTATCACGCGGCGAAACTGGGGGTCTACCAGGAACTTATGGACCAGGTCGGGTTCAATACTTTTCCGGTGCTGAACATGCTGAACACCCGGTACCTGGTTTCCGCGCAACCTATTCAGGCCGATGGACTTACTCCCGTTGTAGAGTCCGATGCCGGATTCCTCTACCGGAACGATGCCGCCCTGCCGAGGGCCTTCCTGGTGGACAGCGTGCGCGTCATCGCCGAGAAGGACGCCATCTTCGAGGCTTTAGGAGATCCCGGATTCCGTCCCGGCGAATACGCGATCCTGGAACAACCCGTCACGGAGCGGCTCGGTCCGCTGGGAAATTCGTCCGTGGAGATCACACTTCACACACCGCATCGCATCGAGATGGCCGTGGACGCAGACGCGCCTTGTCTGCTGGTGCTCAGCGAGATCTATTATCCAGCCGGGTGGCAAGCCACGATGGACGGTCAACCTGCCGAGATACACCAGACCAACTACGTGCTTCGCTCCCTGGCCGTCCCGGAGGGGCGCTATGAAGTAACCATGACGTTCCAGCCGTCGAGCTTCACCGCGGGCCACCTGGTGAGCCGGATCGCCAGTGCGCTGGTGCTGGCCGGACTGATCGCCGCGGGTGCCATGAGCATCAGAAAAAGCCTGAAAAACCGGACCGGAACCGGACCGGAAACCGACCGGAAACCATGAAATCCCTGATCATCGTCCCCACCTACAACGAACTCGAGAACATACGGCGGCTTCTGCCCGAATTGATGGCGCTGGACCAGGATGTCCGCGTGCTCGTGGTGGACGACAACTCGCCGGACGGGACGGGTAAGCTCGCCGATAAACTGGCCGCGGAGAACGAACGGATCACTGTCCTGCATCGGCCCGAAAAGCTGGGGTTGGGCTCGGCCTACGTGGCGGGTTTCAGGTATGCCGTCCAGCAGGACGTGGACTGCGTATTCGAGATGGATGCGGACTTTTCCCACGATCCCGCCATGATCCCTGAGTTCATAGAAGAGATCGCGTCCTGCGATGTGGTGATCGGATCCCGGTACATCAGCGGCATCAACGTGGTGAACTGGCCCATGTCCCGGCTGTTGCTCAGCTATTTCGCCAACATCTACACCCGCGTGGCCACGGGCATGACGATCCGGGACACCACGTCGGGATTCAAGTGCTTCCGGCGCAAAGTACTCGAGCACATCGACCTGGACAGCGTCCGGTCCGACGGATACGCCTTCCAGATCGAGATGAATTTCCGGTGCTGGCGCAAGGGATACCGCATCCGTGAAATCCCCATTATCTTCGTAGACCGTCGTTCGGGTACGTCGAAACTCTCCCACGGCGTGATCAACGAAGCGGTTTGGATCGTCTGGTGGCTGCGCCTGCAACGCATACTGCGCCGCTTATAGCAAGCCGCACATCGGAAGCCGCATATCGGAAACCGCATGTAGGAAGCCGCAACCTGGAGATTGAGGGAGCCGCGTCATGCTGACGGAAAAGCAGTACCTACACTTCAAGTCCTTTGGGTTTGTCGTCCTTCGCCAGGTCTTCACTCCCGATGAAATGGACATCATCAACAGCGAGTTCGACCACGGGCTGGAATCCGCCTATCGCCACATGCCCTTCGATGGCACCGTCCGTCACTGGGTCACGATGATGGGTAGATCCACACCATTCTTCGCGGGCTTGCTGGAGGATGACCGGCTGTGCAGTATCGCCGAACAACTCTACGGCAAGGATGCGCTGGGCATCGCCACCGACGCGAACCGTTACGTGGGCAACACGGGATGGCATCCGGATACCCACAGCATCCACCAGTACGGCATCAAGTTCGCCTTCTACCTGCAACCCGTAGGGGCAGAAACCGGAGCGCTGCGTGTCATTCCGGGGTCGCACCGCAACCCCTTCCACGGCGAGCTGAGACGGTTCATTCCCGAATTCGACCGCCAAAAGGAGGTGCCCTGTTACGTCTGCGACTCGGAACCGGGCGACGTGGTGGGATTCGACCTGAGATTATGGCACGCCAGCTACGGGGGCTCCAGCGACCGGCGCATGTGTACCTGCGTTTACTACAACAACCCGAGAACGCCGGAAGAGATCGTAACCACCAGGGATCAGGGGGCGAACAACAGCAAGGCCACCGCCAAGTACAACCGACCGAACGACCCCCCGGTCGACCCGTTCTGGCTTACGAATCCAGATCTCAGTCCGAAGCGGCGGCGATGGCTGGACCGCCTTCTCGAGCTGGGTTTTTACCAGAACATGGTCACTGACGATTCATGATGAACAGTCGACTCAAGAATCTGCTGGACGACGGGAAACCCGCCTTCGGCATACAGCTCCGGTTCGGTTCGCCCGCCATCGCGGAACTGGCCGGCCTGGCCGGCTTCGACTGGATCCTGATCGACACGGAGCACGCGCCTCAGACGCCGGTGACCGTGCAGGTCCAGATCCAGGCGGCAGGCTGCACACCGGCCGCGCCGATCGTCCGGATCACCCGCACCGATCCCGATCTGATCAAGCTGTACCTCGACATGGGCGCCATGGGCATCGTAGTCCCCTTCGTAAACACGCCGGAAGAGGCGAAGCTGGGGGCCGATGCCTGCCGCTATCCTCCGCGCGGCACCCGGGGATGGGGGCCTCACCGTGCAGCGGGCTATGGGCTGTTCGAAAAAGAGTACACCGCTGAAATCGACGACATGGTGATATACGCGCCGATCATCGAGTCCGCTGAAGCGGTCGCGCGCATCGACGATATCATGGCCGTGGAGGGCGTGGACGGCTGTATCGTGGGTCCGGTGGACCTGTGCATTTCCCTCGGCATCCCCTTCCGATTCGACCATCCAAAATACCTGGATGCGCTCCGTCGCGTTCGGGAAGCCGGCCGGCGAGCGGGAAAGCCCGTAGGCCATCCGCTGCTCGGTTCTATGGATGACGAGGAGAACGTCCTCAGGCAGGTGGAAGAAGGGGTGCGTCTGCTGCTCGTGGGAGGCGACGAGCCGGTATTGAGGGACGGGTTACGACGGGCGGTCGCAGAACTGGCATTTTTGCGGCGCTAAAGTCGGATTCCGCAGTTTCACGACACCACGTCTGCGCGTCCGTCATGCCGCTGCCGAAGGTTTCCTCGCGATCAGTGCCTGGCTCACCGTGGACAGTCCCAGCCCTATAGTCATCAGATCGATCATGCAGCATACCGACTTGATGAAAAAGTTATCGTAGCTGATGATGCGGTACAGCAATCCGGTCGACCGGGGCGCATGGGGTTCCATGCCCAGTTTGATGCGGAGGCTTCCCGGCCAATGACTAGCTTCGACGATGGCACCGTGGAACGCGATCTCCAGGTCGCTGTCACGGACGCAGGCCGCGAGGGCCTTTCGGGAAAACACGTGGAAGTGCCGAGGAGTACTCAGGGCCTGCCACTGGTTCTTGAAGAAGTATCGTGACAGCGCGTTCAGATCGGGCGTTTCAAGATACAAGACGCCACCCGGCGCCAGATGATCCGAAATCCATCGGACCATCCGTCCGGGATCGGGCACGTGTTCGATGGCATGCTGACTGATGATGGCATCGAACCGATCCTCGCACTGTACTTCCTCGACAGGTCCTTCAATAAGCGTCACGCCGCGGTCGGAAAGATATGAACGGGCTTCGGGTTCGAACTTGAGGTCATTGGCGAAGAGTTGGAGTGGAAAAGGCGCAAGTTTCGCCAGGTAGGTCAGGTTCCCACCGAATCCCGCGCCGATGTCCAGCACCCTGGATCCGGGCCGTAGATTCGCGATCACTTTCCTGATCCAACCGCGGTCTAGTACGTTGAGCTTCAGCCACCTGATCGGAGCGAACGCAGGATACTGGGTTTCCGTAACGCGAACCGTGTAGTTTCTCGGATAGATACGATCAATGTCCCGCATCCGGACCCTCGGCGACAGGTACACATGCCCACAGTCCGAGCACGCGACGTACAGAAACCGGTTCTCGCAAGTGCGGTACTCGTAGTCGTACCCTTCGAAGACCGGACGCGGCTTCGTCTCCGAGCTTCCGCACATCGCGCAGGGGACCGAGACCAGGTCCAGTTCGACGCCACTGCCAATCGGATTCTCCAGTTCGTTCATTCGCAGCCAGGCAGCATGAAACTATCCTGCTAGTCTCTGCTCTCTTGATACAGTTTTTCGCTCACGCTATCAGGAATACATCCTGTTAAGGGATCGTTGCCGTAATTCGTTAGCACCAGAGCTTCCCGGTCCTAGTCAGGTATCTCCACGACGACTTCGATACTCGAGGTTACGGATTGCGATTCGGCGGTAATCCGCGCGGTGCCGTTCGACACAGCCGTCACGAGTCCGGTAGAGCTGACCGTGGCGACGGCCGGATTACTGCTCGACCAGGTAACGGACGCGCCGGGGATAGGCGCGTTCCCGCTGTCGTACGCCTCGGCCTCGAGCTGGACGCTCTCACCCAATAAAGCCAGCGTGACGGAAGTCGGGGCGATGGCTACTCTGACCGCCACCTGCGCGACCTGTACATTCGCAACGGCGGATACGCCGCCTGATGTGGCGCTGATCCGGGTGATGCCGCGCGACACCACCGTCACGAGACCGGTGCTGCTGACCGAGGCGATGGCCGGATTACTGCTTGACCAGGCAACGGTCGCGCCTGTTAGGACGTTGTTGTCCTGATCCAGTACCGTTGCGTTGATCTGCAACGTATGTCCCAGCGCGGTGAAAATCACGGATTGCGAAGAGAGGACGATGCTTGAAGAAACCCGGGCCGGCTCCGTGGGACTGTCCTTCCCGCATGCCGCCAGGGTCGCCACGATCAGAATGACGACATAGCGTGTAAACAGCAATTTAAAGCGTTTCATTGCTGGTTTCCTCTGGGTGATTGTGTTAGAGTATTCCTGAAAGAAGCCGTAGAATCGGATCGGCCAGGAAAACTCGTCTGATAGGGAGACTATGGTCTATACAACGATATTAACGGCTTTAAGTTCCGCTTCACCAGCCAGGAATAAACGTCGATAGCAGCGGAAGGACTACTGCTGGGTCGCCTTGATGCGGTTGACCGCCCGGTCCAGCGAAGCCCGCGCCCGGTCGACGTCGACGTCTTCTTCGCCCGATCCCAGGCGCTGGCGCGCCCGTTCCTCGGCCTGGCGCGCGCGATCCAGGTCGATCGCGCCCACCTCTTCGATGGTCTCGGCCAGGACCGTCACCTGGGCCCGAAGCACCTCGACGAATCCGCCGGACACGGTGTACTGCGTCCGGCCCTCGTCGTTCCGGATGGTCAGTAGACCCGGCCGCAGGGAGGTGAGCATGGGCACGTGGCCGATCAGCACCTCGAAATAGCCGTCCGTACCGGGGGCGAGCACGCTGCGCGCCTCGCCTTCGAAGGCCATGCTCGAAGGCGTTACGATGACCAGGGGGAATTCGACTGCCATGATCTACTGTAGCTCCTTGGCTTTGTCGTAGGCTTCGTCGATGGTGCCTACCATGTAGAAAGCCTGCTCGGGCAGTTCGTCACACTCGCCGTTGACCAGCTTCTCGAATCCCTCGACCGTATCCTCTACCTTGACGTACCGTCCTTCAAGGCCGGTGAAGATCTCCGCGACGAACATGGGCTGGGTCATGAACAGCTCGATCTTCCGGGCGCGGGAGACGATCAGCTTGTCGTCGTCCGACAACTCGTCGATGCCCAGGATGGCGATGATGTCCTGGAGGTCCTTGTACCGCTGCAGGACCTGCTGAACACCGCGGGCGACGCCGTAATGCCGCTCTCCGACGACGGCGGGATCCAGGATCCGGGAGTTGGACTCGAGGGGATCCACGGCCGGGAAGATGGCCCGGGCGAAAAGATCGCGGGACAGGGCGGTGATGGCGTCGAGATGGGGAAAGGCCGTCACGATGGCCGGGTCCGTGTAATCGTCGGCGGGCACGTAGATGGCCTGCACCGAAGTGATGGCGCCCTGCTTCGTGGACGTGATGCGCTCCTGCAGGTCGCCCATCTCCGTGCTCAGCGTGGGCTGGTATCCCACGGCGGAGGGCATGCGGCCCAGGAGGGCGGATACTTCGGATCCCGCCTGCACGAAGCGGAAGATGTTGTCGATGAAGAGCAGCACGTCGCGGCCTTCCTCGTCGCGGAAATACTCGGCGATGGCCACGCCGGACAGGCCGACGCGCAGGCGCACGCCTGGCGGCTCGTTCATCTGGCCGAACACGAGGGCGGTCTTGTCGAGCACTTTCGCCTCTTCCATTTCCAGCCAGAGGTCGTTGCCCTCGCGAGACCGTTCGCCCACGCCGGCGAACACGGAAATGCCGCCGTGCTCCCGGGCGATGTTGTTGATCAGCTCCTTGATCAGCACCGTCTTGCCCGTACCGGCGCCGCCGAGCAGTCCCGTCTTCCCGCCGCGGGTATAGGGTTCCATGAGGTCCATGACCTTGATCCCCGTCTCGAACATCTCCGCCGAAGTCGTCAGGTCCTCCTGCTCCGGCGCGCGGCGATGGATCGGATAGTGATGATCCGATTCCACCGAGCCGCCGTCGTCGATGGGGCGGCCCAGGACGTTCATCATGCGTCCGAGGACGGCGGGTCCCACGGGAACGTTGATCGGTCCGCCGGTGTCGACGGCCGGCACGCCCCGGACCAGCCCGTCCGTGGCGTCCATGGCCACGCACCGCACCTTGTTGTCGCCCAGGTGCTGTTGGACTTCGAGGACCAGCGCGTCGCTGCCCTCCACGGGCACTTCGAGGGCGTTGTAGATCTTCGGCAGCGCGCCCGAGCCGAATTCGACGTCCACAACGGCGCCGATGATCTGCGCCACGGTTCCTGTATTCGTTCCTTCCATGGTTTCCCTTCCCGGTCAACGGACGGCCGTCCTGGCGTTACTTCAGTGCTTCGGCGCCGCCCACGATGTCCATCAGTTCGGATGTAATGGTTTCCTGGCGGATCTTGTTGGCCGTCAGGGTCAGATCGTCGATCAGGTCGCTCGCATTCCGCGTGGCGTTGTCCATGGCCATCATGCGGGCGGCTTCCTCCGCCGTGTTGGATTCGAGCAGCACGCGCCACAGCTGGAAGCGGAGATGCTGCGGCAGCAGGTCGTTCAGGAGCAGGGGCTGCGACGGCTCGTACACGTAGCCGGTGAACCCCGGATCGTCCTCCACCGCCATGGGCGGCACGGGGAGCAGTTGCTCGGTCACGAGGCTCTGCTGCCCGGCGGACTTGAACTCGTTGTAGAGCATGTCCACCCGGTCGATCTTGCCACTGTTGAAAAGCCTGGTCACCTCGTCGGCGATCTCGCCGGCCTGGGCGTATTCCAGCGCCTGGAACACGTTGGTATGGCGGGACAGGATCTCCAGCCGCTGGCGGGAGAGCGTATCCGAACCCTTGCGACCCACGCAGAACAACGCGGGGGTCGGCGAACCCTCTCGGACGCTTTCCAGGGCGCGGCGCACGACGTTCGAGTTGAACCCTCCGCAGAATCCGCGGTCGGCCGTCACGACGATCAGCGCGGAGGCCTTCACCTCGCGGGGAGTCATGAGCGGATGCCGCTCGTCGGCCGTCTGCGCCGCCAGGTGCTTCATCATCCCGTCCAGCTTGCGGGCGTAGGGACGGGCGGCGAACAACCGGCTTTGCGCCCGGCGCAGGCGGACGCCGGCCACCGTCTGCATGGCCCGCGTGATCTTCTGGATGTCCTTCGTGCTCGCGATGCGTCGCCTGATTTCGCGAAGTGACGGCATGTGGCCCTTTCTACGCGTTGTACGTCTTGCTGAATTCCTCGACGGCGTCCCGGATGCGCTGCTCGGTTTCTTCGCTCAGTTCCCTGGTCTCCCGGATCTCGCGGCCCACGTCCGAGTGGTGCGTCTCCATGTGCTGGAGGAAGGCCGCCACGAAGGGCTGCACGTCGCCCACCTCGAGGTCGTTCAACAGCCCGTTGACACCCACGTAGAGCGAGAGGATCTGTTCCTCGACCGCCATGGGCCGGTACTGGGGCTGCTTGAGCAGCTCGACCAGCCGCTCGCCCAGGTGCAGCTCCCGCTGCGTGGTCTGGTCCAGTCCCGACGTGCCGAACCGGGCGAAGGCCTCCAGCTCGCGGTACCGGGCCAGCGACGTTCGGAGCAGCCCGGCCACCTGGCGCGATTTCATCGCCTTGATCTGCGCGGCGCCGCCCACGCGGGAGACCGACAGGCCCACGTTCACCGCCGGCCGCTGACCGGCGAAGAACAGGTTCGACTCCAGGAAGATCTGACCGTCGGTGATGGAAATCACGTTGGTCGGAATGTAGGTCGACACGTCGCCGAACTGGGTCTCGATGACGGGCAGCGCGGTCAGCGATCCGGATCCGTATTCGTCGCTCATCTTGGCCGCTCGTTCAAGGAGCCGGGAGTGGAGGTAGAACACGTCCCCCGGATAGGCTTCCCGGCCCGGCGGCCGCCGCAGGTTCAGCGACAGTTGCCGGTAGGCCACCGCGTGCTTGGTCAGATCGTCGTAGATGACGAGGGCGTGCTTGCCGTTGTCGCGGTAGTGCTCGCCCATGGTCGCGCCGCCGTAGGGCGCCAGGAACTGCATCGGCGCCGGCGTGCTGGCCGAGGCCACGACCACGGTGGTGTACTCCATGGCGCCGTGTTCCTCCAGGGTCGCGACCGTCTTGGCGATCGTGGATCCCTTCTGGCCGACGGCGACGTAGATGCAGACCACGTCCTGGCCCTTCTGGTTGATGATCGCGTCCAGGGCCACGGCCGTCTTGCCCGTCTGCCGGTCGCCGATAATCAACTCGCGCTGCCCCCTTCCGATGGGGAACATGCTGTCGATCACCTTCAGGCCGGTATACATGGGTTCGTTCACGGGTTGGCGTTGCACCACGCCGGGGGCCTTCGTCTCGATCGGGCGGGAATCCGCGTCTACGATCGGTCCCTTTCCATCTATCGGCCGGCCCAGGGAATCCACCACGCGGCCCAGCAGGCCGTCGCCCACGGCGCACTCGACGATCCGCCCCGTGCGCTTGACCGGATCGCCCTCCTTGATCAGCTGGTCGTCCCCGAAGAGGATGCACCCGACGTTGTCCTCTTCCAGGTTCAGCACCATGCCCACCACGTCGTTGGGAAACTCGACCAACTCGTTCGCCATCACGTTGGAGAGGCCCTGCACGCGGGCAATCCCGTCGCCCACCTGGAGCGCGGTACCCGTTTCGTAGATGTCGACCTCTCTCTTGTAGTCGAGCACCTGCTGCTTGAGGAGTTCGGAGACCTCGTCCGCACGAATTGCAATTTCATCAAACGCCATTGTCTTCTCCATCGAAGGTCATTTACGAACAAGCGCCTGCCGGACCTGCTGGAGCTGGGTCGCCAGGCTGCTGTCGAAAACCAGGTCGCCCACGCGCACCACGAATCCACCGATCAAGTCTTCGTCTACCGTGGTCCGCATACGAACGCTTTTTCCTGTCTGCGCTTCCAGTCTGGTCTTCAAGTCGTCTTCCTGCCCGTCGGTCAGCGCCACCGCGCTCGCGACGTCCGCGTTTACGATGCCGTCCCATTCGTCCAGGATCGTGCGGCAGGCGTCCAGGATCTCCGGCAGGTTGCGCGCCCGCCGCCTGGAAGCCAGCAGATAGAGGAAATTGAGGGTGATGTCCTGGACCTTGCCTTCGAATATCTCACCCAGCATGCGTTGCTTTACGTCAGCGGGAATGACTTTGTCCGTGATAAAGTCCACGAAGGGTTGCGAGTCCCGGCACAACTGCTCGAAAGCCGTGATTTCCCCGCGCACCGTGTCCAGGGTGTTGGTTTCCGCCGCGGCTTCCAGCCACGCCCCGGCGTAGCGGTATGCGATGTCTGACTTGCTGGCCATCGGTCCCTTATTCCTTTGAAGGCATCTGAGCGATGAACTCGTCCACGACCTTCCGGTGTTCCGTCGCGTCCAAGGTGCTGTTCAGGATCCTGCCCGCGATTTCCACCGCCAGATCGCCTACCTGTGCGCGCAGTTCGGCCACGGCGTATTCCTTCTCGCGCCTGATCGTGTTGCGTGCCTTCTCGAGCTCGCGCTCCGCTTCCTGCTGGGTCTGCTCGAGGATCCGACCCCGTTCCGCGTTGGCCTGGTCGACCGCGGCCTGCATCTTCTCGCGGGCCTCGGTCTCGATTTCCTCGAGCCGCCGCCTGGCTTCTTCGTGCAGACGGTCCAGTTCCGCCCGGTCCGCGTCCAGTCCCTCCATGCGGTCGCGGATATCCCGTTTCCTGTCTTCGATGGCCTGGGCGATAATGCCGAAAACATACTTCCTCAGGACGAAGAACAGGACGGCGAACCCGATCATCTGGATGATCAGGGTGCTCAGGTCAATGCCAAGATCGTGCAGTATATCTAACACGCGCTATGCTCCTTCGAACGCCGGCGGCACGCCCGGTCAGGCGCGCGCCGCAAGCCCCTTGTCTGCTACTGGGCGAGGCGGCTCAGTTCCATGACCTGTTCGAAGGACGGCAACTGGCCCTGGAGCATGAAGAACACCAGCAGGCCGTAGATCGCCAGCGATTCCATGAACGCCAGGCCGATGATCAACACCAGCTGGATCCGGCCGGCGGATTCGGGTTGACGGGAAATGCCCTGACAGGCCAGACCGGTTGCGATCCCCTGACCGACACCCGAGCCGATGGCCGCAACGGAAACGGCCAGCGCCACGCCAAGTCCTAAACCCATGTAGTACAGCATGAAGCGAGCTCCTTTCGGAATGGAGAATGAACTACAACAGAATCAAACATCTGTATCGAAATCAGTATGCCAGCATCAGTTATGTCGTAATCAGTGGTCTTCCTCCCCATCAGTGGTCTTCCTCCCCGTGGTCGTGATCCAGGAACTGGGCCACGTACACGGCGCTGAGCACCGAGAAGATCATCGCCTGTACCGTCCCCGAAAACACGCCGAACATCAACATCGGAACCTGCATCGGCACGAAGGGCACCTCGAGGGCGCCGATAAGAAACACCGGGGACAGGCCCAGCAGCACCAGTACGATCATCTCTTCTCCGAACACGTTTCCGAAGAGGCGGATCGACAGGGAGATGACCTTGGCGAACTCGCCCACGATATGAAGCGGGCACATGAGTACGCCCATCCACTTGGGCTCGCCCCAGAAATGCCAGAGATAGGCCTTGAGTCCGATCTCGCGCAGGCCGATGAGATGGGCCGATACGATGGAGATCAGGGCGAATCCGAGCGTGGTGTTCAGATCGGCGGTGGGCGACTGCATGCCGGGAATGACGCCCAGCATGTTCATGAACCAGATGTAGATGAAGAAGGAGGCGAAAAAGGGTATGTACTTCCGGCCGCGCTCCCCGACGATATTGAGGAAGAACCCGGTCAGTCCCTCGACGGCCATTTCGAACAGCGTCTGGACCGATCCTTCGGGTATGCGCTTGAACGATCGTACCGCAATGGTTACGAGAACGAGGACAATTACGAAGACGAGCAGGGTGTTCAGCAGGAGATCCGGCTGTCTGACGGGTTGGGGAATCCAATCGGCCAGCGGGCCCAGCAGGTAAAATATACCATGTAGAATCGAGTAGTGCGCTTCACCGCTTCCTCCCTCGGTCGCCATCTCCAGAGAGAGGACACTCGACCACGGACCAGTCAAAGGACAACCTCCTTACCGGTAGGACCGCTTCGGCTTGTTCAACACGGCGGTCCAGTCTGCCCGATTATCCGATGAACCCTGTCTCATGACCAGGACGAGGCCGCACAGGGTCAGCGTGAAGGGAATCAGGGACACGCCCGTCAGTAACCCGATGGGGTGGAACCAGTCCCCCGACGTCACGAAATAGAGCACGATCCCCAGCAGCGGAAGCTTGGCCATCAGCAGCAGGAACAGCTTGTTGCGGTTCCGCTTGATCTGCTCGCCGGGCGTCACGAAACGGCGGACCAGCCAGGCCGTGACGTAGAGCATCATCAGCCCGATCATCGATCCGACGAAGAAATTGACGGCAAGCAGGTCCGCGCCCGCCACCCGCGCCGCGATCGTACCGACGATGGTCAGCACGGCGCTGATCCGGTAGACACGGGGCAGGAACCGCCTCAGTGGTTCGTTGTCATGTTCAGTGCTCTGCGCCATCTCTCTCCCGTTCCGCCGCTTCGATCTTTCTGTTCAGCCGTTTCAACGTCCTCGCCATCTCCAGGAACCCGGCCACGACCCCGAGCATGGCGCCGACGACGCCGCCCCAGGGCTTAAACTCAGGCCAGACCCGTTCAACCTGGTGTCCCAGGAAGTACCCGATCGCGGTGGCGAACACCAGGGTCAGGCCGATTACGGCGAGCTCCCCGGCTTCCCTCATGTATTGCCATTTGCCCTGCGTGTCCCGTGCCATAGACCATCAGTCAACGCTCGTAGGAATACGGAGTACCGGACGTACTGGATGCGGTGTCGTCTCCACCGTCCGCCTGGTCTGCCTGGCCCGCCTGGTCCGCCTGGCCCGCCTTGTTCGCGCGGCCTGCCTGGTCAGCCTGGCCTGATCCGGCGGGTTCGTCCATCATGGCCGAATTCCCGTGGAAGACCGCCCCTTCCTCGATGACGAGGGTCTTGGTGTTCAGGTCGCCGACCAGGGTGGATTTGCCGCCCAGGAGAATATGTTGCGACACGATCAGGTGGCTTTCCACGTAACCATGAATGACCGCGGTCTTGGATTCTATGGTCGTTCCCACGATACGGCCGGTCTTGCCGACCTCGACCCCTTCCGTAGCTCTCACGTCTCCGTGCACGGTGCCGTCTACCCGGACATTGCCCTCTACGTCCATCGAGCCGTTCATTTCAGCACCTTTGGCTATGATCGTCATACCGCGCTCCTGGTATCGTCCTGTGCCTGATGGACCGCCTGTCCCGTGCGTTTCAGCGTTGCGTCCGCAGGCTCAACAGCAAATCGTCCCAGTGGATCACCTCGGGCAGGTAGCCGCGGGGATCTACGGGAACTTCGTCCTTCCAGACCTCGTAATGCAGATGCGGCGCCGTACTTCGGCCCGTATTCCCGACCAGGGCGATGATCTGCCCTCTGCGGACCGTCTGTCCGCGGTCGACGCGCAGCCTTGCGTTGTGACCGTAACGCGTCGACATATCATATCCGTGATCGATCTCCACCAGCCAGCCCAGGTTCTGGTCCCAGTCCGCGAACGTCACAATCCCGTCGGCCGTGGACACGACCGGCGTACTTTCGCGGGCGGCGACGTCCAGGCCGAAATGCGTCGTGACGATCGGGTCGTCCCCGGTTTGAAACTCCCGGGTCACCCAGCCCGCCACGGGCCATATGGACGGCACGTAACGGAACAGCACCGCACTTTCGTTTTCCGCGGCGGCCTCACCGGACGCGGCGGCCTCACCGGACACGGCGGCCATACCGGACGCGCCGGTCACGGAAGGTCCAGCCTGGACGGCCAGGCTGGCCGAAGCTCCCGCCGGCAGGCCGTGATCCGCCAGGAAGGGCAGCCCGTCCCGGCGGGCGGTCAGGACGGACCAGGCCGACCGATGGCCGGTTTCTTCGTCCACGCGGGCCAGGTATCCGGATTCGATCCCCTCGACGCCCGCCAACCTTCGAATGGTTCGGGCGGTCTCCTTCAATTCCTCAAGTTCACGGGCCAGTTCCGTGGATTTGTCCTCCACCGACTGCATCTGCGCCTTCCATGAATGTCCGAACGTAACGTCGACAATACCCGCCGGAAGGACCAGGACAGCCACCGGCGCGAGTACGCACAGGCCAATCGCCACGACGAGCGCGCCGAACAGGAACCGCGGCATGCGCAGTTCGTGCGCCCGGCCCGATCGGTCGGAGACGAAAACCAGGGTCATCCAGTGCATTCTGAACATGGCCGACACCGCTCCGGATAGGTGCGTACCTCCTTGTTCCGTCACGCCATTCGACGGATTCGGCGCAACAGCATAAATATAGTCGACCGACCCGAAAAGTCAACGGATATCGGCAAAATAACGGGGCGGAACAGGCGTGGGGCGTGTGCAGGGTCAGGCGGGTCTCACAGCCGGACTTTCAGCAGTTCGAGGATGCGGTTCAGGTCGTCCGTGGAATAGAACTCGATTTCGATCTTCCCTTTGTGCTGCCTGCGATTGATGTTCACCTTCGTGCCGAGAATGCGCTGCATGATGGACTCGGCGGCCGCGAGGTCGTGGGGCTTGCGCGCCGGAGTGCTTTCCCGCTTCTCCTCGTAGCGTTTCTTGACCAGTTCTTCCACCTTGCGTACCGACAGGCCTTTCTTAACGATCTGCTTGCACAACTCGGCCTGTTCCGTGCGGTTTTCCAGGCCGAGCAGCGCTCGCGCGTGGCCCATGGTGATCTCGTCGGCCAGGAGGCACTTCTGGACATCGGCCGGCAGTTTCAGCAACCGGAGCGTATTGGCCACCGTCGTCCTGTTCTTCCCAACGCGGGTGGCGACTTCCTCCTGCGTGAGGTGGCATTCTTCCTGAAGCCGCAGGTACGCTCGGGCTTCGTGGATCGGGTTCAGGTCGTCCCGCTGGATGTTCTCGATCAGCGAGAGTTCCATCATTTCTTCGGGAGATGAAACCGCCATGACGATGGCCGGTATGGTCTGGTAGCCCGTTTGCCTGGCGGCCCGCAGCCTCCGCTCCCCGGCAATCAGTTCGTATTCCCCCTGCCCGTTCTTCCGGCGGACGGTGACCGGCTGGATCACGCCCTTTTCGAGAATGGACCGAGCCAGTTCGTCGAGCCGGGCCTGGTCGAAAGTCTGCCTCGGTTGGTAGGGATTGGCCGAAATCCGGTCTATGGGCACCTGGAGCACACTTTGCCGGCCTTCCTGGTCGTCCGGAAGGTCAGGAATCAGCGCTTCCAGCCCCCGTCCCAGCGCTTTCCTGGCTGCCATTTGCCATCACCTCTCTGGCCAGATTCATATAGCTTTCCGCGCCAGACGAGAGAATATCGTAGAGGATGATCGGACTCCCGAAACTCGGCGCTTCGCTCAATCGGACGTTTCTCGGGATGGTGGTCTGGTAGACCTTGTCCGCGAAATACTGCTTGGCTTCCACCTCGATCTGTCTCGAGAGATTGAGCCGCTTGTCGTACATCGTCAGGAGAATGCCTTCGATCTTCAGGTTGCGGTTCAGGTGCTTCTGGATCTTCCGGATCGAATTGAGCAGCTGCCCGAGTCCCTCAAGGGCGTAATACTCGCACTGGATGGGAATCAACACCGAGTCGGCCGCCGTGAGGGCGTTCAGGGTGAGCAGGCTCAGGGAGGGCGGGCAGTCGATCAGGATGTATTCGTACTCGTCGCGAATGGGCTTGATCGCCTCTTCCAGTTTCCGTTCCCGGGCGATGGCCGATACCAGCTCGATTTCGGCGCCGACCAGCCGCCGATGGGCCGGAACGGCGTGAAGCGCGGGGATCTCGGTCTGCTGGACGGCTTCTTCGATGTCGCGCTCGTCCAGCAGGACTTCGTAAATCGTCACGTCCAGCGTCCGGTCCTGCAGGCCGAGTCCCGACGTGGCGTTCGACTGCGGGTCCAGGTCGACCAGCAGCGTCTTCTTTTCCGCGACACCCAGGCAGGCGGACAGGTTGACGGACGTCGTCGTCTTGCCCACCCCGCCCTTCTGGTTCGCTATCGAAATGACCTTGCCCATGAAATACCTTACGGCGGCACTGCGGCGCGCGAAAACGCAAATCACACGCCGTTTTTAAACACAAACTAACGCAGGTCACCCGCCGTCCTTAAATAAACGCAGGTCACCCGCCGTCAGCGGAACGGATCAGTACCACGGCGTGGGCCGCGATGCCTTCTTCCCGTCCCGTGAATCCGAGTCTCTCTGAAGTTGTGGCCTTGATCGACACGCGGTCGTCCGGAAGTCCCAGGGCTTCGCCGATACGGCTGCGCATCTGCTGCACGTAGGGCGAAAGTTTCGGACGTTCCGCTACGACGGTGGCGTCCACATTCGTTACAGTATAACCGGATTCACCCAGTGCGTCAACAGTCCGTTGGAGCAGTACGAGGCTGGAAATCCCGCGGTATCGGGCGTCGTCATCCGGGAAGTGAACCCCGATGTCTCCCAGCCCGGCCGCGCCCAGCATAGCGTCGCCGATGGCGTGCGAGAGGACGTCCGCGTCCGAGTGGCCCTGCAGCCCGCGTTCGTGGGGAATGGTCACGCCGCCCAGCACGAGGGGCCGGCCTTCCGCGAAGGCGTGGACGTCGTAGCCGGTACCTACGCGTATATCATCCATGTCCTTTAGCCTCGTTCGTCGATTTTCGGTTGCCGCACAGTCAGATCCGCCCCTGCCGCCGCAATATGCGCTCGGCGATTTCCAGGTCCTCCGCCGTGGTCACCTTGATGTTGTCGGGACTGCCCTCCAGCACCCGCACCACGTATCCGGCCCGTTCCACCAGTTCGGCGTCGTCGGTACCCACGTAGCCTTCTTCGCGGGCCCGTTCATGGGCCGCCCGCAGGATCCGGTATGCGAAGGTCTGCGGCGTCTGCGCCCGCCAGAGCGCAGACCGGTCCGGGGTCGCTTCGACCACGCCGTCTCGGATGATCTTCATCGTATCCGTGGCCGGGGTGGCCGATATCACGGCGCCGTGCCTGGCTCCCTCGAGGACGGACGCTTCGAGCGCGCCCTGTTCGACGCAGGGCCGCGCCGCGTCGTGAATCAGCACGGCCCCGGTGCCCTCGGCCAGGGCCATCAGGCCGCGGTAGACCGACTCCTGGCGCGTGCTTCCGCCGGCAACCACATCGGCCAGCTTCGGATGGGCGCAGCCCGCCTCGGCCAGATCCTCCCGGCAGGACGCTGCCCGGGACGGTTCCACAACCACCACGTAGCCGTCCACGGCCGGGCAGGCTTCGAAGACTGCCAGGGTATGGGCCAGGATTGACCTGCCGCCGATCTCGATATACGGTTTCTCTTGGGCCGACCGCATGCGCAGGCCGGTTCCGGCGGCTGGGATGATACCCATGACCGAATTCAACGGCTATGCCTCCTTCCGAGCCGAATCGAGCGACGGGCGCGGGGTCGGTGGGATGCGTTCAACGAGTGCCGCCGGACGCATTCAGCGAACGCCGGCGAGCGCGTTCAATCTGCAGGCCGGAAAAACGTTCGTTCACGCGCTCCACAGCGAGCCTGCCTTAATCAATACAAATTAAAGCGATCGCGTGAAGGAATTTGAGTGATATTTTGGTATCGATTCAAAAAACCGGGACGAGGACGTATCATCCCCGGATCAGGGGCCGCCCAGATACCACCAGGCCAGCAGACTTCCGGAGGTTCCGGCCGTGAGGATCGCTCCGACGAAAAACACGAGCAAAAAGGCGCGCCACAGCATGGCGCGGGCCCATTTTACGGCGTCCTCGACGCGCCGGATCTTGCGGAAACGGACCGGACCCCGGTCCCGGGCCGGATTGCCGTGATCACGGCTGGAATCCGCACTGTCTCCGGGCCAGGGCGTGGTCGGAACCGCGCCGATACGGGTCCGCCTGCTCCAGGCACGCCAGGTTAAGAGGATGGTCAGCAAGGCGCATACCAGGATGATGGCATCGGCCAGGGGATCGAAAAGGCCAACATACTCGTGGGACGCGGCCGCCGCGCCGATCTCGTCAAGGGTCATGTCCGCTCTCGTTGGTTGAGGCCGCCAGGAGTGCCGCCGGATTCGACTGCTGCCGGATTCGACCGCCGCCGGATTCAACCGCCGGCGGATTCGACCGCCGCCGGATTCGACCGTCGCGAGCATTACGGTACGGCACTCATCGGATAATCCAATGACCATCTGTTTCCGATGAGTTAAAATATGTGTTTAAACGTTAAAGTAAAGATGTTTGATGTTTAGAAAAATGAATTAGCTCAGACAATCAGCATAGCGTCGCCATAACTGTAGAACCGGTACTTCTCCCGGACCGCATCCTCGTACGCGGCAAGGATCAGTTCCCTCCCGGCGAAGGCGCTGACCAGTAGCAGGAGCGTCGATTTCGGCAGGTGGAAATTGGTCAGCAGCACGTCGACCAGCTTGAATTCGAAGGACGGATAGATGAAACACCGGGTAAGGCCCTCGTACCGGCGCGGTTCGAGTCCTGGTCCTCCCGCGACGCCGCCCCCCGCCGCAATCGTCTCCAGGACGCGCACGGTCGTCGTCCCCACGGCGACCACCCGCCCCTCGGACCGCCTGCTCACAATCGTTTCCGCCTGGCGCGCTTCCACCCGGTAGTATTCCGCGTCCATCTCGTGGTCCTCCACGGCGTCGCCGCGGATCGGCTGGAACGTTCCCGGTCCGACGTGGAGCAGGACCGGCACCACGGCCGTGCCCTGGAAACGGATGCGGTCCAGCAGGGGCGCCGTGAAATGCAGCCCGGCCGTGGGCGCGGCCACGGCGCCGTATTCCTCCGCATAGACCGTCTGGTAGCGGTCCCGGTCCTCCGCATTCGGGGCGCGGCGTATATAGGGCGGCAAGGGCGTGCGGCCCACCTGCTCGACGACCCGGGTCACGTCCGCGTCCCCTTCGAAACGGACGCGGCGTATCTCCTTCCCGGGATCGTCCTCCACGGTGGCGGTCAGGACGCCGCCCTCCAGCTCCAGGCGCGTCCCTTTCGCGAGCCGCGCGGACGGTTTCAGCAGCGTTTCCCAACGGGCTGGCTCGAGTTCGCAAGCTGGCGCGGTTTCACGGGCGGGTGCGGATACGCGGGCCGGAGAGGACGTGCGGGCCGACGAAGGTTCGGGAGCAGACGCGGTTTCTGGAGTCTGGTTGACCCGGCGCACCAGCACCACTTCAACCTTTCCGCCGGTATCGGGCCGCACTCCCCGGAGCCTGGCCGGCATCACCCGGGTGCGATTGAGCACCAGCGTGTCGGCCGGGGCCAGGTAGTCGACGATATCCCGGAAATTTCGGTGTTCGATCTCGCCGGTGAGGCGGTGCACCACCATCAACCGGGACCCGTCGCGGGGTTCGGCGGGGTATTGGGCGATCAGGTCTTCCGGCAGGGAATAGTCGTATTCGGCTAGATTCACGGGTGGTCGTTGATGTGGGTCGGGGCAGGACGGCGACGGATGCCGCGGCGCGACAGCAGATTCAGGGAAAGCCGTCAGTCGAACAGTCCGGCCTGTGGCCTGGGAGGCGGGGGCGGTCCGGGCGGCCCGGCGAATCCCAGGTGGTCGTACGCCAGCTCGGTGGCCACCCTGCCCCGGGGGGTGCGCTTGATCAGTCCCTGGACGATGAGGAAGGGTTCATACACCTCCTCGAGCGTTCCGCTCTCCTCGCCCACGGCCACGGCCAGCGTGTTCAGGCCCACGGGACCGCCCTCGTACTTCTCGATGATGGTCGTGAGGATCAGCCGGTTCATGTCGTCCAGCCCCATGTGGTCCACGCCCAGCATTTCGAAGGCGGCCTTCGCGGTCTCTCCGGTGATGCGGCCGTCGCCCTTGACCTGGGCGTAGTCCCGCACCCGCTTCAGGTACCGGTTGGCGATCCGGGGGGTTCCCCTGGACCGCAGGGCGATCTCCATCGCACCGGACTCGTCGGTCTCCACGCCGATGATTTCCGCCGCCCGCGCAACGATCAGGTAAAGCTCGTCCGGCGTGTAGAAATCGAGGCGGATGGGGATCCCGAATCGCGCAAGGAGCGGCGCCGTGAGCAGGCCCGTGCGCGTCGTCGCGCCCACCAGGGTGAAATGGTCCAGGTTGAGGGCAAGGGAACGGGCGTTCGGTCCGCGGTCCACGAGGATGTCGATCTTGAAATCCTCCATCGCTGCGTACATGTGCTCTTCCACCACGTGGTTCAAGCGATGGATCTCGTCGATGAAGAACACGTCGCCCGGCTGCAGGTTGGTCAGCAGCCCCGCCAGATCGGCCGGCTTGTCCAGCACCGGCCCCGCGGTCTGGCGGATCTCCACCCCCATCTCATTGGCGAGAATGGTGGCCAGCGTGGTCTTCCCCAGTCCGGGCGGCCCGTGGAGCAGCACGTGGTCGATGTAGTTCTCACCGCGGGTCTTCGCGGCCTCGATGTAGAGCTGCAGCTCCGCCTTGGCCTTTTCCTGGCCGGGGAATTCATCGAAGCGGCCCGGACGCAGCGCGCGGTCGAACTCGGCATCCTCTTCGAGCCGGTCGGGGTCGGTAAGCGGGAAGTCCCGTTCGTCCATCTATTGCCTTTTCTGGTTTTTGAGCACCGTTCTGATGATTTCCTCCGCGACGGGCGTCTCCGCGCTTTCGGACAGCACGCGGATGACCTGCCTGCGTGCTTCGGGATGATCGAGGCCCAGGGACACCAGGCCCGTGATCGCGTCGTCCACTTCGGGGGTCTCTCCCGCCGGCGCCACGGGCAGTGCCGTCGTTCCGCCGGTATCCATGGCGGCCAGCTTGTCGCGCAGTTCCATGATCAGCCGCTGCGCCGTCTTCCGGCCGATCTTGGGCAGCGAGACCAGTTTCCCGATGTCTTCGTTGATGATGGCCGCGGTGAACTCGGAGACCGTCGCGCCGGAAAGGATGTTCAGTGCCACGCCGGGACCGATGCCGGGCAGGGTGATCAGCACTTCGAAGAGGTGCTTCTCTTCCGCGGTGGCGAAACCGTAGAGCTGCATGCCGTCCTCCCGCACATGCAGCACCGTTTCCACGCGGACCTGCGCGCGCGCGGGACCTAAAGCTTCGAGCGTGGAAAGGGGGACGAACATTTGCAGGCCGATCCCGCCGACGGACACCGTGATGGCGTCGGGCTGCTTGTCGACCAGTTCACCTTCGACGAATGCGATCAACGGCCTTGATCCCTCCGGTTACCCTGTGATAGTGGCAGATGGCGACCGCCAGCGCGTCGGACGCGTCCTCCGGCAGAGGTTCACTGCCGGGGCCCCGGTCGAGGTTCAGCATGGCGCCGACCATGTACTGTACCTGCTGCTTCGATGCACCTCCCGCGCGGACGATGGCCGATTTCACTTCGCGCGGGGCGTATTCCCAGACCTGCAGTCCCCGGTTCGCCGCGGCCAGGAGGGCGACGCCCCGGGCATGGCCCAGTACGAGGGCCGCCCTGGGAAACCGGCCTCCGAAGGTGGACTCGACGGCTACCAGTTCCGGTTGGTTCCGGTCGATGACCTCGCACAGCCCGTCGTAGATGACCTTGAGCCGGTCCGCGAGGGGTTTTCGCGAACCCGGACGCAACACGCCCTGGTCCAGCAACCGGCACTGCCTGCCCCGGGCCTCGATCACGCCGTATCCCGTAATCACGCTGCCCGGATCGATTCCGAGGATGATCATGGATACCCGCTACCCGTTCATTTCCTCCAGCACCTTGTCGTCCATGTCGAAATTGGCGTATACATGCTGGACGTCGTCGTGGTCCTCGAGGACTTCCATCAACCTGAGAAGCTGTTCCGCTTCCTTGCCCGCGACGGCCACGGTCGACTGCGGGATGCGACCGATTTCCGCCCGCAGGGGGGAGAAGCCGCTTTCCTCGAGCTGGACCCGGACCGCCTCGAAATCGGAAACGGCCGTCAGCACGTCCAGGGTATCTCCCTCGTCCAGAATGTCTTCCGCACCGGCGTCGAGGGCGATCATCATGACCTCGTCCTCGTCGACGCCGCCTTTGTCCACCACGATCGTGCCCTTCTGGTCGAACATCCAGGCCACGCAGCCCGACTCTCCCATGTTGCCGCCGTTCTTGGTGAAGGCATGGCGCATCTCGGACGTGGTGCGGTTCTTGTTGTCCGTCACCGCTTCCACCAGCAGTGCCACGCCCGCCGGTCCGTAGCCCTCGTAGACCAGTTCCTCGTAATGCACGCCGTCCAGCTCACCCGTGCCGCGCGCGATGGCCCGGTCGATGTTGGCCTGGGGCACATTTTCCGCCCTGGCGGCGAGTACGGCCGTCCGGAGCCGGGGGTTGGCCGTAACCGATCCGCCGCCCTGCCGCGCGGCGATAGTGATCTCCTTGATGACCCGGGTGAAGATCTTCCCGCGGGCGGCGTCTTTCTGCTCCTTCTTCCGCTTGATCGTGCTCCACTTGGAATGACCCGACAACTTGGCCTCCTCAGGGCATCGTAACGACCCGTTTCCCCGTTCCCGTGTTATTGGAAGTATCCCTGGCGCGAATGGCGAGGGTATGTTCTCCGGTCTCCAGGCCGTCCAGGGCGATCTCGAAGGCCTCCGTCTCCGAATCCGTTACGCCGTCTTCGGGATGGACCACCCGCCAGTCGCCTCCGTCAATCGCGTATTCGACCCGGAAAAGGGGACTGGCGCTGTCCCGGACTATGAAGGACAGCTGGCCGCCCGTCACGTCGATCCCGGTTACCTGCGGACCGGTATTGTCCACCAGGAAGGGGTCGCTCAAGTATTCCGCCTCCAGGGCCTGGTCCGGAGGATTGGAGGGGGCGTCGCTGGCCACGACGCGAAGGACGTACTCGCCGTCCGGAAAGGTTTCGGAATCCCACGAATAGGAAGGCGTGCGCCGCTCCGACTCCAGGAGTTTCCACGATGCTTCGGCTTCGCCCCGGAAATAGATCTCGTAAGACAGTCCGTCCCCATCGGGATCGCTCGCCCGGACGGCCACCGCCCGCATGCCCTTCCGGTAGGCGGGCGTCCCGGAGGATGCGCTCTGGCCGCGGCCGTTGCCCCGGTTGCCGACCTGCGCGGCGATGCCCGGGGGGAGATCGGCTTGTGCGGACTGCCCGACCTGGCCCGTCGCGGCATCCCGCAGGTAGACGCCCGGCTCGTACACCGTGACCCCATGCACCCTGGGCGGATTGTTCCGCGTCAGGTACGAGGCCGAAACGGACGAGACGGAGGGCGATTCTTCGTTCTCCGTGCCCAGGACTGCCTTCCACTGCAAGTAGCGGGCGGGCGGGCAGGCCAGGGCTTCCCCTTCCGGGTCGGTATAGGGACCGGTCCACTCGCTCCAGGTCTGGTCCGGCGAATCCGTATTGCCGGACCGCGCGAACAGGCGGACCGACGTTCCGGGGGGCTGCTCGCTCTCCCAACGGATTCGGCCCCACCGCGCCATGCCCCGGGTATCCCGGACGTCGGACTCGTACTCGCCCTCGCGCACCGGTGTGGAACGCAGGCGGTACAGGTTGCCGCGATTGCTCGTCGCCACGACTACGCCGTTTGACGCGTCGGGCGACAGCGCCGTGATCTGCGATTCCTGCAGTTCGTTCAGCAGCGTGCCGGTGCCCCTTTCCCGGACGCTGTATAACCGGCCGCTCGACCCGGTACCGATGAGCAGTTCGTTATCCCCGCGTATCGCCAGCGACAGGCCTACGTCCGTCTGGGATCGCCACCACTCTTCCACCCGGCCGTCCGGATCGATCCTGAAGACGACGCTGCCTCCCGTGGCGAAATTGCCGACGGACGGGCGATCTGCGGTTTCTGCCGTGGCGGTCACTTGAACCGCGTTGAGCATCGGACCTCCGCCCGGATCATCGGGTGCGCCAGAGGATGGCGGAGGCATCGAAGCGCCCGCCGATCCGGCCCGGCCGCCGCGGGCGCCCCGGCGCGGTCCGCTCAGCGCACCGGCGAACACCGCGCCGTCTTCGGCGACCAGAAGGGTGTTCACTTCACCGTAGGGAGAATCATGGAGGACCGAGATGGCGCCGTCGGACGAAATCCGGTAGACTCTTCCGCCCGGTTCGGTCCCGGCGATGAGCCGGCCCGATCCATCCACGGCCAGGGCCATCACATGGGCCTCCTCCAGCTCGGCCAGCAGGTGTGCTTCGCCGTCTTCGTCGATACGATAGATCCTTCCCTGCTCACCCGTTCCCGCGTAAAGTCCGCCCCCCGCGTCCAGCGCCAGGGACCAGATGTAGTTCGTACCGCCGCTCGGACCGTCATCCGGACTGTCGTCCGTTACGCCGTCCGGACTATCGCCTGTGCCGTCGTCCGGGCCGCCGTCCGGGCCATTCATGCCGCCATCCCGCGCGGGATCGAAAAACACCGCGTGCGTCCCGTCCGGTTCGATCCGGTAGATCCGGCCATCGGGGAAGGTGGCGGCGTAGACCCGGTCATTCCGATCGATCACGACGCTGCGGATCTCCAACTCGTCCGCATCGAAAAACACCTCGGACCGGCCCGAAGGACCTATCCGGTACAACTTGCCGTCGTTTCCCGAACCCGCGTACAGGTTCCCCCTGGAATCGGCCGCGAGACTCCAGATCAGCGGCTCGTCGCTCTCGAAAACGAGATCCAGGACCGGTGACAGGGTCAGGCGGCCCTTGCCGGTGATGGAAACGCCCCGGGTTTCCCCTTTCAGGAAATTCCCGTGTCCGGCCTGTTTCCAGATGACCGTCGTCGACGCGTGGACGACCAGCGCCGCCGGCAGAAACACCACGGCCATGCACAGCACTCGCCACCCCGGTACCTTTCTCAAGTATCGCTCCTATCGCTTTACGGTCAGCCGGCTCCAGTTCTGACCGGCGACGACGTAGTCCGTGCGGATCGTTTCTTCGGCCACCACCTTCTCGCGGATCGGTACGAAACTTCCCTTTGTCCGCTCCGAATTCATGACGGCGAGGACCGACGGGGGCAGGCCGGGCATTTCCCTTCCCTTCACCATGCCGCCCGCGCCGCCCTGGAACATCTTCAGGTACACCCGGTTACCGGTCCGGCGGTTGTTGAGCAGCTCAATCAGCCGGGGACCGTCCGTGGGCCTGTACCTCTGGGGAACGGCATTCAGATCGTGGCGGGTGACGGCCCGGGCGGAACCTACCAGTACCTGTACCGATCCGGCCGATACGGTCTTGGGGATCGTCACGTCCATCCGTCTGACCAGGCGGTCGCCCCGGTAGGGCCGGAGGTATACCCTGACTTCGAGCGTGTCGCCCGGCTCGACGGTTTCCGAACCGAACCAGACGTCTTCAATAACGGCCGTACTGCGTTCGTCCGACGAATGGATATCGATCCTGAGGGACTCGATCATCGGCGTGATGAACCGGTTATCGAGGACGAAATCAAGCACGCCGTTCACATCCCTGGCCAGTGCCGACAGGGACGCCTGGCCGGAAAACTGGTCGTCGAAAACGATGTCCGGATGGTCCTGCAGGGCGATCCGGCCACCAATTGCTATGGTTCGCTCGCCGGCGATGCGGCCGTTCGCGAGGATCGTATTCGACACGGCCATGTTCACCAGAAGCGGCGTCCACCCGTTCGCCATCATCACATCGAAACGGTAGGTCCGGGGCGCGCGAATGGCATCGTCGTAGGAGAGTTCCACCGGGATCATGCGCGCCGTATCGCCGAGTTGGCCGTATATCCCGTTCGTATGGTCCCAAAGGACCGAACCGACTTCGTCCGCCACGCTGCTGATCTTGGTGGACCCGGTCTGGTCCGGGATAACCGTGATGATTTCCGCCCGGTTCATCGGGACATTCAGGGCACCCGTCCACAGGAAGGGATGCCCGAAGGCCAGTATGGCGTCATCCTCGCGCCAGGTGACCGTACCCGTGCCCGCCATATTGTAATCGCCCCGGATGAGCTGCGCGCTCACGGCGGATCCGGGTTCAAGGAGGGACGTCCCGTTGCCGGTCGACGCCAGGCCTTCCTGTTCAGGGTTTGCGTCAGCGCCGACAGCAGCCCGGCCATCCGGTTTCGAGCCCGCGACATCGCCAGCCTTGCTGCCCGGTATCCTGCCGGACGCACCGGCCACACTACCGCCGGCCACACTACCGCCGGCCACGCTGCCGCCGGCCACCGGAACGAGTCCACGCCGGCGCAGTTCATCTTCGAAAAGGGATACGGTGCCCGGGTGGAATCCCGAAAACACCATGGGAACGGCAATGGGTTTGAGACCGGATGGACCGAGACCGGACGGATGGAAACCTGGAGGGCCGAGATCGGGTGGACCGAGATCGTTCTGGCCGCCGCCCATTCCGCCCGGCGTCCCATCGGGCGCGTTACTTCCCGGCTTCGTTTCCGTTTCCACGACCTCGCGAATGTCCAGCATATGGCCTATCGGCGTGACGCCGCCGATGGGCTTCATCGGAAACGCTCCGAAACGGTACGCCAGTGCACCGACGAGTTTTCCATCGATGTACACGGGGCTGCCGCTCATCCCCGCGATGACGCCTGCTTCGTCGACATAGGGACCCGAGACCCCCACCATGATGATGTCGTGATCCGTGTAGAACTGGTTTTTGATGACGCCGATCACTTCGACGTCGAAGGTATCGATCCGGGCATCCTGAAAGACCGTGAGGCCGTATCCCCGCATGCCCGGCTTTACATCGTCAATGTCCATGTACCCGGCATGCTGGTCGGCGGATCGATCCATCGCCGGCGAAGCGGATTGGGCTTCGGCTGGCAGGCCGGACCGGGCCGTGGCCGGCGAAGCAGACTGGCCCCCGGCCGGCAGAGCGGGTGAAAGCAGGCCTGCGAAGAGAAAAAGCACGACCATCGATTGAATGATATACATAGGGCCGATGCGCGGTGAGCAGGGGATTGGAAAACGACGCTAAACTACTGCAATATAAGGTCCCACCGCTTCCCCTGGCAACTGGTTTGTAGCGGCTTTTGGACGACCGCGGCGCAGCCGTTAATGGCAGAAACCGCTTGACTTACCGCGATGGTTCCCCGAGATTCAGACAGTCGCGCAAGGGTACGGAAAGCAGTCCCCCGCGCATTCCTGGACACCTTCGGAAAACGGCAGGCGATAACCGGTTGGAGCACCATGGCAGCATCCCGGAGCAATAAGACCACGGAAGAGAAGCTGGTGCCGAACTTCAACATGACCATGTCCGAAACACGCAGCCAGATCGGCGCCATTTCCTCCCGGATCGTGCAATCCTACGACACGATCGGCGGCCTGAACCGTATCGACGGCAAGAACCTGCCTTCCAGGGAACGGGTCTACGGCATCCTGAAGGACCTGCTGGCGCTCTGCTTTCCCGGCTACTTCGGCGCCGAACCTCTTGTGACGAAGAACGTGGCCTTCTACGTGGACGGACTGGTGGACACCATCTACATCCGCCTGAGAGAGGAAGTGACCCGGAGCCTCATGCACGACGCGCAGTGCAAGGGAAAGGACCCCGTGGCCTGCGAGGAGATCGCCGACCGGATCGCACTCGAACTGCTGGAAGCCGTTCCCGATATCCGGAAACTGCTCATGGGGGACGTGGAAGCCGCCTACGATGGAGATCCCGCGGCGAAGAGCCATGACGAGATCATCCTCAGCTATCCGTGCGTGGAAGCCATCGCCACCTACCGGATCGCCCATGAACTGTACTTGAGGAATACGCCGCTCATCCCGCGGATCATGTCCGAGCACGCCCACAGCCGCACGGGCATCGACATCCACCCGGGCGCGACCATCGGCACCCGTTTCTTCATCGACCACGGAACGGGCGTCGTCATCGGGGAAACGGCGCTGATCGGCAACAATGTGAAACTCTACCAGGGCGTGACGCTCGGCGCGCTGAGTTTCAGGAAGGATGACGGCGGACGCCTCATCAAGGGCGGCAAGCGCCACCCCACCATCGAGGACGACGTGGTCATCTACTCCGGGGCGACGATCCTGGGCGGCGGAACGACCATCGGCCACGATGCCGTCATCGGGGCCAATGTCTGGCTGACTGAACCGGTGCCTCCCCATTCCAAGGTTACCATCGGCGACCCGAGCCTGGACGTAGTGAAGCACGACGCCCGAACGGCCTGACCAACCTGGCCAGCCTAGCATGGACGGTCGCTTGCCCTGAGCGGCCACCTGCGCTGAGCGGCCGCCTTCCCTTACCGGTCCGCCTAGTCCGCGATTTCAGCGATGTATTTCTCGGCTTCCATGGCGGCGGCGCATCCCGTGCCCGCCGCGGTGACCGCCTGGCGGTAAACGTGGTCCTGCACGTCCCCGCCCGCGAACACGCCGGGCACGCTGGTGTGCTGCCTCCGGTCCGTCAGGATATAGCCCTGCTCGTCCATTTCGAGCTTGTCTTTGAAGAGACCGGTATTGGGCGTGTGGCCGATGGCGATGAAGAGGCCCTCGGCGTCCAGATCCCGGACCCGGTCCGATTCCAGTTCCCGCACGCGCAGGCCGGTCACACCGGTGGTTTCGTCGCCCAGGACTTCGTCGACCACGGCCCCCCACTGGAACGCGATCTTCGGATGTTTCAGGGCCCGTTCCTGCATGATCCTGCTCGCCCTCAGTTCGTGGCGGCGGTGTATGATCCAGACGTGGCTTGCGAAGCGCGTCAGGAAGAGCCCTTCCTCCATGGCGCTGTCGCCGCCGCCCACCACGGCGACTTTCCGGTCCCGGTAGAAGGCGCCGTCGCAGGTCGCACAGGTGGAGACACCCCGTCCGAAGAACCGTTCCTCGCCCGGCACGTCGAGCAGGCGGGGCGACGACCCGGTGCTGATCACCACGGCCTTCGCCGTGTACTGGTTGCGGTCCGTCGTGATCCGGTGCGCCCCCGGTTCGAAGGCCACGGAGGTGACTTCCTCGTACTTCATCTCGGCGCCGAAACGTTCGGCCTGCTGCCTCATGCGGTCCATGAGGTCCATGCCGCCCAGACTTTCGGGGAATCCCGGGAAGTTCTCGATCTCGCTGGTGAGCGACAGCTGCCCGCCGACCGTGCTGCCCGTCAACACGACGGGGGACAGGTTCGCCCGGGCCGCGTAAAGGGCTGCCGTATAACCTGCCGGGCCACCGCCGATGATGACGACCTGCTCCATTTACTCGATCCGCATGATGATGTGAAAGCCCATGGGCGTCTGGACGACCCCGCTGAGCTCGCCGACCTCCAGACCCATCGCGGCCTGCTCGAATTCCGGGATCATTTCGCCGGGACCGAAGAACCCGAGGTCGCCCCCGCTGTCCCGGCTCGAATCGATGGAGGTCTCACGGGCCAGTTCGGCGAAATCGGCGCCGGCGGTCAGCCGTTCCATCACGGCATCCGCGGCCTCCCGCGTGGCGACGACGATCTGGCGGACGCGGATCTTGTTGGATTCGATGGCCTTCTCCCGCTCCTCCACGATCCGCCTGACCCGGTTCAACGCGGCTTTCAGCTGCGCGTTTTCCGGCACGAGCTCGAGGGCCTGTTCATAGTTTGTGATCGCCAGGTCGAAGTCTTCCCGCCGCTCGTAAACCAGGGCGATTTCCGCGGAAATGCGCGGGTCCCTCGCGCCCAGGTCGAGTATTTCCCCGTAGTATCGCAGGGCATCGTCGAGACGCCCTTCCGCAAAGGACAGGCGGGCCAGCGCTACGCGGGGCACGACCGACTGCCCTCCGACCACCAGGGCCCTTTCCCAGACGGCCCGCGTGCTGTCCGGCATGTTCTTGTTCTGGTAGGCGGTCCCCAGGTTCATGTAGGCGTCCATGTAGTCCGGTGCGAGCGCCACGGCCCGATTCCACTCCACTATCGCGTCGTCGAGGCGCTCCAGGCCCATGTAGGCCACACCGAGATTGAGATGGATCCTGGGCAGCTGGTCCTCCGGGGGCGACAGAGTAAGCACTTTCTCGTAGGCCTCGGCCGACTGTTCGTATTCCTCGGTATCCGAATAGACCTTTCCGAGATTCGTATAGGCGTCGACGTAGGAGGAATCGCTTTCAATGGCCTGCCGGTAGTGATGGACCGCTTCGTTGAGGTATCCGCCCTGGTTGTACGCGATCGCCATGTCGGTATGGGCCGCGGCCAGGTTCGGTATCCCCACCATCATCCGGTCGTACTGGCTTCGGGCCCAGGCATAGACGGTATCGGGCGGGACGGTGCTCATGCGCGCGACGCTGAGCGTATCGCCCTCGACGGTCTTCATGAACGCGTCCAGCGCCGCGGCCGAATCCCCCCTGGCGTGGTGTACCAGCCCCATCGTGAGGTAGGCGGCGGCGAAACCCGGCGCGATCTCCAGGGCGTGTTCGAGATGAACCTGGGCGCTGTCGTACTGTCCCTGCTCGAAATACACCGCGCCGAGGTTGTTCTTCGTCAGGGCGACGGTGGTCAGGAACTGTTGTACCGCGGCCTGCTGACGCTGCTCAAGTGTCAGTGTAGTGTCCGGCTGCGCGTCCTGAGGGGTGGTCGCTCCGGGCTGGATCTCCGCACCGGTCGTGTCTTGCTGGGTCGTCGGTGCCACAGCGTCGGCTGGAGCATTCGCGGCGCCCGTTGCTTCCGTCCCGGGCGGCGGATCAGTGGTCGTCTGCGCGACAGCCGGACCTGCCCCGATGAGATAAAGACATAGGGCACAAGATGCCAGCCATGTCCCCGGCCGGCCCCATGCGGTTTCCCCTTTCTGATTGACCTTGCTCATTCCTTCCGTCCTCCGGTATTTACCGCTTAAATTGCTTCTCGTATCTCTTCAACGGTTTCGCGTTTGCTTTCAACGACTTGCCGTTTCTTCGGGTTCCAGTTCGTTCAGCACTTCCAGGGCCTCTCCCACCAGCGCGAAACACCCCGTCACCAGGACCAGGTCGTCCGGTCCCGCGATGCCGATCGATTCGGAGAGGGCCGCCGCCACCGACGGCGCCGTCCGGGCAGGTGTTCCCGCACCCATGCAGGCTGCAGCCACGTCCGGGGGATCCGCCTGCCGTTTCCGCAGCACGCACCGCTCGGGGATGATGATCTCGTTGGCGTACCGCGCGATGACCGCGCACAGATCGCCTACGTTCTTGTCCCGGTGCGCGGAGAGCACGACAATGGCGCGCCGGACCGGAAACAGGCCGCGCAGGCTGTCCGTCAGGCTTTCGGCCGCCAGCACGTTGTGGGCGCCGTCCAGCACTACCCAGGGCCGGTCCTGAAGGACCTGCATGCGTCCGGGCAGCCGCACCGAGGCCAGGCCGCGGCGCACGCCCCGGTCCGTGATTTCCATGCCCCCTTCGGAAAGCGCCTGCGCCACCCCCACCGCCATGGCCGCGTTGGCGGCCTGGTACGTCCCGGAGAGCGGCAGCGTAAGGTCTTCGTACGTCCCGCCCGCGGCCTCAATGTCGATCACCTGCCGGCCGATCGCCGCTTCTTTGAGCGCGTACCGCACATCGTCGCCCACCTGCACCAGGGAACTCCCTTGGCGCCGGCAGGCTTTTCGGATCTCCCTGGACGCCTCCGGTAGCTGGGCGGCGGAAACGGTACAGACGCCTTCTTTCACGATCCCGGCTTTCTCGCGGGCGATTTCCGCGATCGTCCCGCCGAGCCGATCCGTGTGGTCCAGTCCGATGGGCGTAATCGCGCAGACCCGGGGCCGGATTACGTTGGTCGAATCCAGCCGTCCGCCCAGACCGCATTCGACCACGGCCAGGTCCACCCGGCGTTCCCTAAAATACACAAAGGCCAGGGCGGTGAGTACATCAAAAAACGAACCCATGTCCTTCCACCGCGGCCCGGTTCCTTCGATCGTCGGGCGAGCGCGTTCCGTGAGTTCGGCGAAATCCGGTTCGGAAATGGGCTCGCCGTCGATCTGTATGCGTTCGCGCAGGGAGACGAGGTGGGGCGAGGTGTACAGGCCCACGCTGTAACCGCATTCGCGGACGATCGCCGCGATCATGGCGGCGGTGGATCCCTTCCCCTTGGTCCCGGCCACGTGTACGGATTTCCACTGTCGTTCGGGGTGGTCCAGGGCTTCCGTCAGGGCGCTTATGCCCGACAGGTCCATGCGGACCGGGGCGGCGCCCGGCCGCTGTTCGAAGTCCACGAATCCGTACAGATAGTCCAGCGCTTCTTTATAGTTCATGCGGTCGTCCCGATTCCGGCCAGGGCCTCTTCTGGCGTCATGCGGTCGCCCCGATTCCGGCCAGGGCCTCTTCTGGCGTCATGCGGTCGTCCCGATTCCGGCCAGGGCCTTCGCGTATTCGAAGGGACGGGCTACCGACCTGCGGCGTATCGCGCCGTACCGTTGGCGGACCGGGGCGGAAACGTCCGCGCTGTGGGCGATTCGCCTGAACACGTTCCGGCCCGGACGAGCGTTGATCTCGATGATCCACGGCAGGCCGGCGGTGTCCGGCACGATATCGAGGCCCACCTCTCCAATGGGTCCGAGTTCCGTGTCCAGTAAGCTGCAGGCCGCGAAAGAAGCCTCCTCAGCACGGCGCAGGATCTCCTTCCTGAGCGGCCGGCCGTACAGCACGTCGAGGACGGGTTCGGCCTCCTCGGCGCGAGCGCCGTTGCTCAGGTTGGTCGTGGGGCCGCTGGTCTGGCCGACGCGGGCCGCCAGGCCGGTAAGGTCCCACCGGGCCTGCCCGTTCTTCTGCATGAGCAGTCGCAAGTCGAACCTCGGAAAACGCCTTTCATCCGGCGGTTCTGCCGATATCCCCTGTTGCACCAGACAACCCATGGGTTCCTCGCGCGCTCCGGCAGTCAGTGCCATGATCCGGTCCATGGCCGACCCGGCGCCACGGGTCTCATAAGTTGCGTCCAGCGTCCTGATGACCTGGCGTCCCCCCGCGGTCCGGACGATTTCCATGACGCCCGTTCCCAGGGACCCGACCCTGGGCTTGACGTATACGTGATCGTACCGCGCCAGGAACGCCCGCAGCGCGTACGCATTGAGGATCTCGGTATGGGGTAAGGCGAGGCCGGCATCCGCCAGGCGTCGGTGCATCTCCAACTTGTCCACCGCCAGCCGGACGAAGGACCCGGGATTCACGAAGGGTATGCCCGCCCGGTCGAAGAGGTCCCGCGCGCGGTCCGCGGCGCGAGCATCGGCGGGATCCAGCACGGGTGCCCGGTCGTAGATGACCGCCGGCCAGGGATCGGGGCCGCATTCGACCCACCGGCCGTCCACGACCGTGGCCGCCGACACCGTCCCTTGCGCGCTATTCACGTCAGCCGCGTCGAACACAACCGCACGCAGGTCCAACGCAGCTGCCGCCTCGCAGCACTCTTCGAAAAACACCGTGGGGGGACCGAAAGGCCGGCCTTGCTCGTCGGGTGCCCGGCGGGTCAATATGCCCACGGTGAACTTGGCCTTCGTATTCATGATCCTGCGGTCCGAGTGGACGGTGTGGGCGATGCGGACGGCGCGGAGCCGGTGGACGGCACCGTCGGTGCCGACGATGCGGACTGGCTGTCACGGACCGGACGGGCCATCTGTTGTACTTCCGCCAGCGTGGACCACGTCATGTCGCCCCGTTCCGACAAGCACAGTGCGGACAGCGCGGTGCCGTAAGACAATCCAACCGCTAGATCCTCGCGCAACAGGCCATACAGCAGACCGGCATCGAAGGCGTCGCCTGCGCCGAGCCGGTCGACCGGTTCCACCACGTAGGGCTGCGTGTAGAGAAAGCCGGTCGCCGCGGACCAGCCCACGGCCCCGCCCTCGGCCATCGTCAGCACCACGATCTCGTTCCCGAACCGCCCGTGGAGGGCTTCGACGGTTTCCTCCGGCTTCCCGTCCAACCCGAAGATCAACGCGGCGTCATCGGAAGTCGATACGAGGATGTCGACCTCGCCCAGCATCGATTCCAGGACGGCGCATGCCTCCCCGGGCGACCACAGCTTGGCCCGGTAGTTGACGTCGAATGAGGTACGGTAACCACCCTCCGTCCGGTTGCCCAGGACCCGGGCGACGGTCTCGCGGCAATCGGAACTCAGGGAAGCCGTGATGCCGGACGTATGCACGATCCGGGCGCCGGAACGGAGCGCCTTTTCCACCACCTCGGGCGTCATGCCGGTCGCCGCGGACCCGGCGCGGTCGTAGACGACCCGGCTGCCTCTCGGCGGCGATCCGGGCTCGAGAAAGAACACGCCGGGTCGACTGGGCCGATTGGGCCGACTGACCGTGTCGCCCCGGTCGTCCGTCTGTTCGGCTTGCCCGGTCCGGTCGTTCCGCTCGCCCCGCCCATCCGACGGCTCGACCTGGTCGCCTTGCCACCCCACATGGGACGTGTCCACCCCGTGCTGAGCCAGCCTGGAGGCGATCCACCGCCCGGCGGGATGGTCGGGGAGGACGGAGACCCAGGCCACGTCGGCGCCCATCCTGGACAGGGCCGCCGCCATGTTGGATTCGGTGCCCGCTGCGTCGGCCCGCAGATAATCGGCCTGTTCCAGCATCTCGCCGTCCACGGGCGAGAACCGGATCATCGTCTCGCCGAAGGTAACGACGTCGTACCGCGGTCGGGAAGGCGCGCCGGAAGGAGAGGAAGAGGACATGTTCGGATTGGTTGTTCGGACGCGGCGTCTCTGGTATGCGAGAGCGCGGCGCTTCGGGCTTGCGGCGGCGCCCCAGGCCAGGCGCCCCAGATATGCACCCCGCGTCTCGAAAGTACGGGCCAGTCGCCTCAGGCTTGCTGCGTCACCTCAGCCGGGCACCACCTCAGGCGTAATGGCAGGCCACCCAGTGGCCGCTGTCGTTCTGTTTGAGTTCCGGTTCGTGCTCGGCGCAGTCGGCCTTGGCGATGGGGCAGCGGGGATGGAAACGACAGCCGGAGGGCGGGTTGACCGGACTGGGGACGTCGCCCGTGAGCTGAATGCGCTGCTTCTGGCGCCGCTTGCTGATCTCCGGGACCGCGGAAAGCAGGCTCTGCGTGTAGGGGTGCTGGGGGTTGTCCGTTACCTCGTCGGTCCGTCCCGCCTCGATGAGCTTGCCGAGGTACATGACCCCGATGCGGTCGCTGATGTGGGCGACGACGGCCAGGTTGTGGGCGATGAACATATAGGTCAGGTTCAGTTCGTTCTGCAGGTCCTGTAGCAGGTTCAGGATCTGGACCTGGATGGACACGTCCAGGGCGGAAACCGGCTCGTCGCAGATGATCAGGCTCGGGTTCAGCGCGATGGCCCGGGCGATGCCTATGCGCTGCCGCTGGCCGCCGCTGAACTCGTGGGGATAGCGGTCCACGTAGGCCTCGCCCAGTCCCACCATCTCGAGGAGACTGACCAGCCTCTCCCTGCGTTCCTGCCGGCTGCCCACGCGATGGATGTCGAGGGGTTCCTGGACGATGTTCCCCACCGTCATGCGCGGGTCCAGCGAGGCGTAGGGGTCCTGGAAGATCATCTGGAGCCGCTTGCGGACGGGCTTCAGGTCATTTTCCGACATGTCCGCCAGGTCGTTGCCTTCGAAGAAGACCTTCCCCGCCGTGGGGCGGTACAGCTGCAGCACGGTCAGTCCCAGGGTGGACTTCCCGCAGCCGCTCTCGCCCACCAGGCCGAAGGTCTCGCCGCGATTGATGGAAAAGGAAACGCCGTCCAGGGCCCGGACGGTGCCGCCTTCCTCCTTGCGGCCCAGCCCTTCTTCCAGTTCGAAGTGCTTGACTACGTTGTCCAATTGCAGCAAAGGCTCGTTCAACGCATCCTCCAGGATGTCGGCCGCCCGTCTCGGCGGCCCATGTCAGCGGCCGGCAAAGGCGTCAGCCGCCCATTTTAATACAGCCAGCAGGCGCAGTCGTGCTCCGAGGCCACGTCTTTCAGCGCCGGATCTTCCTCGCACCGGTCGAAACGGCTCGGACACCGGGGCGCGAACCGGCAGCCGGGCGGCAGCTGGATCAGGTTCGGCGGCACGCCGTCGATGGGTTCCATGCGTTCCTTCACCGAGGGACCCAGCTTGGGCACGGACTGCAGCAGCCCGTGGGTATAGGGGTGCTTCGGATCGTCGAGCAGCGTGTCCACCGGGCCCGATTCGATGATCCGGCCGGCGTACATGACGATCACCCGGTCGCACACCTCGCCCACGACGCCGAGATCGTGGGTGATGATGACGACGGACATGTTCAGTTCTTCCTGGAGCTTCATCATCAGTTCCAGGATCTGCGCCTGTATCGTGACGTCCAGCGCCGTGGTCGGCTCGTCGGCGATGAGCAGTTTCGGGTTGCACGCGATGGCCATGGCGATCATGACGCGCTGCCGCATCCCCCCGCTGAACTGGTGGGGGTAGTCGTTCAGGCGCTGTTCCGGGCTCGGGATGTTGACCATCTGCAGCAGTTCGATGCTGCGGTCGGTGGCCTGCTTCTTGTCGAGGCCGAGATGAAGCTGGAGGGGTTCCCGCAGCTGCCATCCGATGGTCAGCACCGGGTTGAGCGACGTCATGGGGTCCTGGAACACCATGGAGACGATATTGCCCCGGATCTCCTGCATATCGGGTTCTGATATGGTGCGCAGGTCCACCGGCGGTTCGTCGCCACCGGGATTGAAAACGATGTTGCCGCTGACGATGCGGCCCGGTGGGCTCGGAATGAGCCGCATGATGGAAAGCACCGTAGCGCTCTTGCCGCACCCGCTTTCCCCCACGATGCCCACCGTTTCCCCTTCGGCCACTTCGAAACTGACGTCGTCCACGGCCCGCACCGCGCCGCCGCGGGTGAGGAAGTGGGTTGAAAGGTTGTCGACCTTAAGTAAGGGTTCCATAATTTCACGCTTTTGGGTCGCTGGGCCGGCGGGTCGCTGGGCCGGCGGGTCGCTGGGCCGACGGCTCACAGCGCCTGTTCCCGCCGCTATTCCTCTTCCAGTGACTTGGACTCTTCGATCACCTTGGTTTCGATTTCCCGGGGCATTTCCTCGTAGCGGATGAATTTCCGCGCATGGCTTCCGCGGCCGTGCGTGATGGATCGCAGCACGGTGGAGTACCGATACAGTTCGGCCAGGGGCACTTCGGCCCGGACCACCTGGTTGCTCCCTCGGGGCGACATGCCCAGGATGCGGCCTCGCCGGCTGGAAAGATCGCCCATCACATCGCCCATGTAGTCCTCGGGGACGACCACGTCCACCTCGTAGATCGGTTCGAGCAGGACGGGACGGGCTTCCATGAAGGCCTTCTTGAACCCCATGGACGCGGCCACCTTGAAGGCCATTTCGGACGAATCGACCGTGTGGAAGGAACCGTCGTACAGCGTGGCCTTCAGGTCGACCACGGGGTACTTGGCGACCACGCCCTCCACCATGGCTTCCTGGATGCCCTTGTCCACGGCCGGAATGAACCGGCTAGGGACGGCGCCGCCGACGATGCCGTTGTCGAATTCGTACCCTTCACCGCGCTGCCGGGGTTCCACGCGCAGCCATACGTCGCCGAACTGGCCGCGCCCTCCGCTCTGCCGCTTGAACCGGCCCTGGGCCTCGGACTTACCCTTGATCGCCTCGCGGTAGGGGATGCGCGGCTGCACCATCTCGACTTCCACGCCGAAACGGCGGCTCAGCCGCTCGACGATGAGGTCAAGGTGCATTTCGCCGGCCCCGGCCAGGATCAGCTGCTTGATCTCGGAGTTGTACCGGAAGGTGAAGGAGGGATCCTCCTCGTGAAGCCGGGAGAGGCCGGTACTGATCTTCTCCTCGTCGTCCTTGCTCTTCGGCAGGACGGCCACGTTCGCCACGGGCTCGGCGAAGTCCACCCATTCCAGGCCGAAGGACTTCTGCCGCGTACCCAGGGAGTCGCCGGTGTGGGTGTCTTTCAGCTTCACGGTGGCCCCGATCTCGCCGGCGCGGATGACGTTCAGTTCGTTGCGTGCGTGACCGTTGGTGTGGTAGATCTGGCCGAATCTTTCCGACGTGTTCTTCGTCGAATTGTACACGTCGCCGCCGTGCTTGATTTCTCCGGAAAAAACCCGGAAATAGGTCAGTTCCCCGATATGGGCCTCGGAGACCGTCTTGAACACCAGCGCGGCCAGCGGACCGGACGGGTCCGGGTCCAGCGCGACTTCCTCGCCGCCGCCCGATGGGGTGGCCGTCACCGGCGGGCGGTCCGCTGGAGAAACCATGTACGCAGCCGCTGCGTCCATCACGCCGGAGACCCCAATGTTTGCAGATGCGCACGTCGCCAATACGGGGTAGATGGCCCCGTCCTTCACCCCCTTGCGCAACCCTTCGAGGAGCTGCTCATCGGTCAACGCGCCTTCTTCGAAGTAAACCTCGAGCAGTTCGTCGTCGGATTCCGCCACGGTTTCTACCAGTTTTTCCCGGTGTTCTTCCGCCTGGTCAGCGAGGTCTCCAGGGATCTCGGAGCGCTTGCCCTTGCCGTCGCCGCCCTCGAACGTCACCGCTTGCATGGCGACCAGGTCGACGACGCCCGAGAATCCATCGGCTTCACCGATCGGAATCTGGACGGGAACGGCCTGCGTGCCGAAGCGTTCCTGCAGACGAGCCAGCGCGTCATAGAAGTTCGCGTGCTCCTTGTCCAGGAGATTGACCACCACCATGCGGGGCAGGCCGTACTGGTCCGCATACTCCCAGGCGCGCTCCGTCTCCACCTCGATGCCTTCGATGGCCTTGACCACGATGGCCACGTTGTCCGTGACGCGCATCGCGCAGTGCACTTCGCTGGTGAAATCGGAATAGCCCGGGGTGTCGAGAACATGGAGGTCGTGGTCGTTCCACTCGCAGTACAGCGGCGTAAGGTTCATGGAAATGCGGTGTTCGATCTCTTCCTCGCGGTAGTCCGACACCGTGTTGCCGTCGTCCACGCTGCCGAGCCGGGTAGTCGCGCCGGCGTTGAAGAGCATGGCCTCCGCCAGGGAGGTCTTGCCGCTCCCCCCGTGGCCCGCGAGGCAAATGTTTCTGATTTTTTCGATGTTATAGTCCTTCACGAACACCCCTCCTCTTAGGGACTGCGCTTTCCGAGTATTACGCTTTATTTCAGTAAGATCGTCAGTACGACAGTCAACTTTCCGGGAAAACTCTAATATGTTTCGATCCGGCTTCAGGTGTCAAGGTTTTAGGGCGGTCCGCCAGGCTAATCCTTTCACCCATAGTTGACATCAATCCGCTGGGCGACTATGTATGTAATTACACCACTGCATTGAAATATGGCAGGATACGAAGATTCCGGTTAGCGGCATCTCGTTTCTCCGTTGCCTACTCATCCATGTAGCCTACCGTTGAAACCTCTAAAAACAATCGGACTGCGTTACTTTTTGCTCAGCACGCTTGTCGTTGCGCTATGCGCACAGATGGGTCTGGTCGTGTGGACGCTGGTCCGGTTTACACAGATCGAGCACTGGTCGCCGGGCATCCAATTCTTCGGAAATGAAATGATACAGACGAAGGGACTGACGAAAAGCGCGGTGAACAACCTGCAAGAGGGCACGTGGTTCCATCTCGTTCGCATACGCGAGGACGGCGGTATTAACGTCACGCAAGTAGACGCGGACAGCCCTGCGGACAGAGCCGGATTGCGACCGGGTGATCTGGTGATCTCCATCAATGGAACGGATCTCAGAACACGTCCCGAAGCCTATTTTCAGACGCGTTTGCGGAGCAGGCCCGGTGACCAATTCAATCTCGCCTGGCTTCGCGACGGCAATATGCAAAACGGTATCCTCACGCTTGAGGCCACAGAACAGGTACGGTACGCCGTCGAGGTAAATCAGCAGGAACTCGTGCTAGGTGTTGGCGCGATGACGTGGTTCCAACGGGGCTCGTATCTGATCTTTCCGATGGTTTTGCTGGTCTTCGGTTCATGGATCGGATTCAGACGCCCAGGCAATAAAATCGCTTTTCAATGCGCGTTGCTTTTCCTCGCAACAGCGCTCTCCGTATCGCCCGCGTTCCATCCCATGATCGCTGGTTGGCCCGCTTGGATATTATCACTCAGTGTTTTCGTCATTACCCTGGCTTACTTTCTTGAGTTCGTGCTTCTGTTTAGCATCCTGACCGTATTTCCTATCGAAACCGAACTCGGATCATGGATGCGAAAACGGGCGGGGTGGATCCTGATACCACTATTCGTCTGGATCGTCATTCGTATTATTTACGTTCTAAGTCTGACCAATGGATGGAATACTGATGCGATACAAACCATCATCTTTCTGGTTGAATCTGTTCCGGTCTCTGCGTTACCCGTTCTTGTTGTTTTCATAGCGGCCTGCCTGCTTCTCGCCCAACGTTCCGTCGCGCGTCGACAGCTGTACACGCGCCTTCAGTTCATCAACGTCGGTTTCGTGTCAGCCTTTGTTTTAGCACCGGTCTGGACCATGACTCAACCAGGCACATTCATGGCCACATGGGTAATGGCACCGCTGCAAGGTGCCTTATTGCCATTGCTCGTCTGGTTGCTCGACCATGTTGTCCTCGTCGGGTTGAAGTGTATTCTGCCCCTTTCCTTTGCATATTCAGTGCTGGCTCACCGGGTATTCGGCCTCAGGTTTGTTATTGGAAAAAGCCTTCGGAAATTCATATCCAACCAGGGCGTGAATATCCTGCTGAGTCTTGGATTGCTCCTGATTATCTATGAAACGATCACTTTCGCGGCTACTGGTGTAGAAGCCTCCGACCTGTTGATTATGGTTGTTACCGCGGGACTCATCCTGATACTCGTCGGTGGCTGGACCCTTGCTAAACCAGCAGTCATCCGGTTTATCGACAGACACCTGTTTCGTGATGAAATAGAGAACCGTCAGCGACTCTTCAGGCTCAGACGTGAGTTAACGCATTTTCAGGATCGAAACGCCCTTCTTACCGGTAGCGGAAGTGAACTGCTTGAGGTGCTGGACATCTCGTATGTAGCCATCTACCTCAGCGATGGACCTCGGAAGTCGATATCGGTTGCCTGGTACGACGTAAACGAAAAGTCCATCAGCAAGCCGAAGAATAACGAAGCCTTCTTCAATGATTCAGTTGTCAAAATCGAAGCGTTGTTGAATCTGATGTCTCCGGAACGACCATTGGTTGAATCTGAAGACCCGTATCTCCAAAATCGGGTTTCAGATCTTGGTTACGAACTCATCATCTTGCTACGGGGTGAATTGCATGCTCAAGGTTGTATCGCATTCGGAGCCAAAGTTTCGGAAGAGCCCTTTACCGGCGAAGAAAAAGAACAGTTACTGGTGCTGGCTGCTGAAATGGAGATGGTGCTGAAGAATATAAAAGCAACCACATCGCTGAGCATGCAGACACAACGCCTCAAGAGACTTTCCAACCGACTCATCGACATTCAGGAATCAGAAAGACGTCGGCTGGCACGGGATCTCCACGATGATACAGGACAGGCGCTTACGGCGCTGAAAATGAGCCTGGAAATAACCCGGAACGAGTTGTCCGGAGATGCCGATCATACTGCAGATCGACTGAATGACGCTGTGTCACTGGCCGACGATACGCTGGAGAAACTACGTGCGATCTCCCATAACCTTCGTCCTCCGACACTGGATACCGTCGGGCTGAATTCAGCACTGGAAGGACTATGCAAGGGTTTCACGCAACGAACTCAAATACCGGTCTCATACGTTGGCATGGATACTACAAAGATCTCCAATCCAATCGATATCTGCCTGTATCGTATACTGCAGGAAGGGCTGACAAACTGTGCCAAACACGGACAAGCCTCTCATGTGGAAGTCAGCTTGAAACGCAATGGCGAGGTTGTACAACTATCTATACAGGATAACGGCCGGGGCTTTGATCTTGCAGATACACTTGCTGATCAGAATGAAACAGGAATCGGTCTGATAGACATGCAGGAACGCCTCGAATCGCTGAACGGTCGTATGAAGGTTCACTCGAAACCAGGCGCGGGAGCCCTTCTGGTCGCTACGATTCCTTTGGAGGAGAAATGATCAGGATCGTTGTTGCCGACGATCACCAAATGGTCCGTCAAAGCATCGTATCTCTCATCGAAAAGGCCGAGGATATGGAAGTTGTCGGCGAAGCGGCCGATGGGCACGAGGCACTGAACCTGGTACAACGAAAGAGTCCGGATGTGGCCATGTTGGATATCGCCATGCCTTTGCTGAACGGTATCGAGACCACGCGGCGGATACAGACGCTATCCGTCGATACACGTGTCGTCATACTATCCATGCATTCAGAAGAGGACGTGGTGCGCCAGGCACTCAGATACGGGGCCAGCGGATATCTCCTCAAGAACTCCGTCGTGGAGGAACTCCTGATCGCTGTCCGGTCCGTAAACAAGGGCGAAATCTATCTTTCTCCTTCGATTGCTCAAACGGTTCTGTCGAGATTCCTGCAGACGGAATCGACAAATGAGTCATCGGCCGTACTGGAGCTTTCATCCCGCGAACGGGAGATACTCCAGCTCATCGTCGAGGGACATACCAACCAGGCCGCTGCGGAGGTCCTGAGTATCAGCGAAAAGACCGTGGAAAAACACCGCGCGATCCTGATGAAAAAGCTGGAAGTACACAATCTGCCGGACCTCATAATCTTAGCGCTAAAGCACCGTCTTGCCTTCCTGGATGAATGATCGTTGTGTTTCCTCGCCTGGCAGCAATGCAGTCGGCCGCGGCCTTCCTCTCCCGCATTTTTAACCCCCGATACCGTCCGATGAATGCGGAAAATAGGGAAACACCCTACGGATAATGCTCTTTATCGGTGTTAAGTATTAAGCAGAAGCTGGATATCGTCATGAAACGACCTTAAGAGGGGATCACGAATATCAACTGTGTACGAGAACATCAAGCTGCCCCAGATTTACCTGGACACGTCCAAGCAGGAGCGCGTGGCCGTGGCGTGGGCAGTCATCGGGAATCTCAGGCTGATCCTGGCCGACCAAGACCACCGGATCATCCGCCTCTTCGACGGGCGCATCGTGAAGGAAGCCGCATGAACGGGGACGCGTAACTCGTGCGCATTGACCTGAACGGAGGTCATAACCATGTTCAACAACTATCTGACCATCGGTATCAGGCTTCTGCTAAGGTACAAAGGTTATTCGCTTATCAACGTACTGGGGCTTGCCATAGGAATAGCCGGATGTGTTTTGATCGTACTCTACGTGCATGACGAGCTCAGTTATGACCAGTACCATCAGAACAAAGATCGGATATACCGTCTGGCGGTTTCCGAAACCGCAGAAGGAAGACTCGATGTATGGGCGAAATCGCCACCGGCATGGGGTCCGGCATTGGCGCAGGAATATCCTGAAATCGAAGCGATTACGCGGATCAGGCCGCCCGCATCCCGTTGGTTGATTCGATACGGGGAAAAACGGTTTTATGAAGCAAATTTAGTGTTCGCAGATTCAACGGTCTTTGACATTTTCACCATGCCCCTTGTGCAGGGCAACGCCAATACCGCCCTGACCGAACCTCATTCCGTCGTACTGTCTGAATCCATGGCGCAAAAGTACTTCGGGGACGAAAACCCAATCGGAAAAGTAATCACCGGCGATGACAAATATGAGTTCAGCGTTACCGGAATCATGCGGGATTTACCGGATAACTCACATTTTCATTTCGATTTTCTGGCTTCCTACGCATCACTTGCGCCGAACCGGTTGTATGACGAACCGTCCACGATGCAGAACCATTACAGTTCCGTGTTTACCTATATACTACTTCGCAATGTCGCAGCGCCTGAAGACCTGGAGCGTAAACTGCCTGGATTCCTGGACCAACATCTCAGCGAGCGACTGGAAACGCTTGGCATTGCAATGACCCCTTTCTTTCAGCCTCTCACCGAAATACATCTTCATTCGGATCTTATCGGTGAGTTTGAATCAAACGGCAAGATCACGTATGTCTACATATTCTCCACATTGGCCGCCTTTGTGCTGCTGATAGCCTGTGTCAACTTCATGAACCTCTCCACCGCCCGTTCTGCCCGGAGGGCGCAGGAAATCGGCATTCGGAAGGTACTGGGCGTAAAGCGGAACCAGCTGATTTCACAGTTCATGGGTGAGTCGATCCTGTATTCCCTGATCGCATTGATTGTGGCATTGGGTCTGGTTCATCTTTTCCTGCCCCAGTTCAATCATTTATCGGGCAAGACGCTGGAGATCAATTACGATTCAACCTGGTTTGTGCCTACACTGATATCCATCGCCATTGCTACGGGGATTGTCGCCGGCGGGTATCCCTCTTTTGTACTTTCGTCCTTCAAGCCAGTTGCCGTGCTGACCGGTGCATTGAAAGCGGGAGCTTCCTATTCATCACTTCGGAAACTGCTTATTGTCTTCCAGTTTGTCGTCTCGATTGTCATGATCGTGGGGACAGTCGTTGTCCTTGATCAGTTGGAGTACATGCAGAATAAAAACCTGGGATTCGATGAAGAAAACGTGGTTGTGGTTCGTTTGCCCGATCCTGAAGCCTTACAACGATATCCGGCCTTTAAGAACGCAATCCTGCAATATCCTGAAGTTTTAAACGTGAGTTCAGCCTCCAGCGTACCAGGATATGAAGCGGACCTCAGTGTGATCCAACCTGAAGGATTCAAGGAGGATCAGAATGTATCGGTCCGAACGATATGGGCGGACTTTGATTACATCGAAACGCTGGGCATCGAGGTGAAATCAGGCCGTGCGTTCTCACGCGATCACCCTTCTGACGCTAACTCCATCCTGATCAATGAAGCGGCCGCAAGGGCCTTCGGTTGGGACGATCCAATTGGAAAGACGTTCAGATACCCAGGTCCGCGCGGTTTCAGTCCGCCTATCGAAGTCACCGGCATGATTGCCGATTTCCACGATCAGTCGTTGCACCAACCCATCGAGCCGCTGATGATCATGGCTTCACCTTGGTCACATTCGCATGTGGCTGTAAGGTTGGAAGGGAACGCCGAATCCCGTGGACTTGAAATCCTGAAGGATCAGTGGGGGCGGACATATCCGGAACATCCTTCCATGGATTTCTCGTTTCTTGATGAAAACCTCGACCAACTCTACCATGCCGAACAAAGACTGGGTTCCGTCTTTAGCGCCGGTGCAACGCTTTCCATACTCATCGCTTGCCTGGGACTCCTGGGTCTTTCTTCCTTTATGGCAGAACAGAGGACCAAGGAGATAGGCGTTCGCAAGGTCGTTGGCGCCTCGATAACGAGTATAGTCTTATTGATGTCGAAAGATCTTACGATGCTCATCCTCGTGGCGTTTGTTATAGGTACCCCGATAGGTTACTTCGGATTACAGGCCTGGCTTGAGGATTTTGCTTACCGCATCGAAATGGACGTATGGGTATTTGTCTTCTCGGGCTTCGTTACTTTGGTTATAGCCTGGCTCACAAACGGATACCAGGTAATCACGGCGGCTACAGCCAATCCGGTAGATGCGTTGCAATCCGAGTGAGTTCGAGCAGTTTACTTTTCGTTTTGAACTTGCGAGATGGGATGCGGTGACTGAATTGGCACGCGACGCGCTCTGGCCGGCCTTCTGGAATGAACGATACGCAAATCCGGCTACGATCGAACTGGTGATGAGTAATCCGTCGTCTTGACCTGTTAGTTGGCGATCCGGTCGGCCACAGACTACTAGTCTACCTCGCTAGTTTTCAATACCGTTCGATACCTTATAAAACGCCAGCCGTAGGTAAACACCCTATGGAAAACCATGTTGTTAGGAGTTAATATCGACAAACGACAGATTTAACAGCCACAGACATCATGACAGACCGGGGATTTCATATGATACGCGTATTAATCGCAGACGATCATCATCTGATACGTCAGGGACTTCGGGATCTGCTCTCGAAAGAATCCGATATTCAAATCGTCGCCGAGGCCACGGACGGCCAGGACGCAATGGAAACGATACGTCGAGTCCGAACGGACGTCATAGTGATGGACGTTGAGATGCCCGGTATCGGTGGTATCGAAGCGACGAGGAGGATACGCGCGTCGTTTTCAGATACCCAGGTTGTCATGCTGTCGATGCATTCAGATCCCGGTCTGATCCGCAAAGCGATGGACAACGGCGCCAAGGGCTACGTGCTCAAGAAATCGGCCAGTGAGGAATTGGTCAAAGCGATACGCACCGTTTGCAGGGGTATCACTTACCAATCGCGGGCCATGGATCATGCCGACTATTTGTATGCCGAATACCCACACGGCACACCACCTCAGCTGACTCCCCGTGAGCACGAAATCCTTCGACTGATTGCGTCGGGACAATCCAATCCCAAAATAGCCGAAACCATGCGAATCAGTATAAAAACCGTGCAAAACCACCGCATAAATCTGATGGCGAAACTCAACACGCACAGCCTTCCAGAACTGATTCGTACGGCGATCAAACTTGGTCTGATCGATTTGAAAGAGTAAATCCCGCCTGTTCGTCGTAACACTCACACTCTCCAATACCGACATAAACCTTTTTCGATTCCGGTGAAAAACCGAGCGAATTAGGGATACACCCTATGGAAATCCAATCCGGCTTTCCTTTCATTCATGGGTAGATCGTTCCGGGGAATACATTCACAGGACTTCGGAACTGAAAAGGGAAGACATGGTGTTCGGGGAATGCATGGCCCGGGTCAATCGAGGTACCCAGGAGCATTTCCCATAACCCGAGGACGAACCGAGGAGATTATGGAGGTGGGTTGATTAGGCTACGTGTCAGATCGGATGCTAAATGGTTGAAAGTAGGGTTACACCCCATAGATTTGGCGGTTCCCATTTCCTAATTTACAACTGTAGATGACTATCGGTCAGGCGTCGTTTTCTTCATTGCACAGTACAACCGGAAAGGCACAAAGAAAGGAGCACGGCAATGAAAACTTCAATCAGAAGCATCTTCACTCGTGTAATGTTCGTCGGTGCATTGACGATGGCCGGCGCAATGAGCATGCTGGCGTTGTCCACGGAGCCGGCAGGAGCCAATCAGGTGTACAATTGGGTTCATATTGCCAATAACGTGTACCACTGCCAGGCCTCCACATCCCATCACTGCACGCCTTTCAGCGCGCACTCATGGCCGTAAGCGTTGTCACGCCTGACCGATAGTGTAGTGGTGGTACCTAAGACTGGTACCAATTTACAAAACGAGCACTTTCCGGTTGTACTGTCAAAGACTACCTGGTGAGGAGGGAATTCAATCATGGCCAAGAGACTGAAAGAAACGATACGGATGCTGTCCTTTTCGCTTATGGCGGTATCCATGGGACCAATGGCATGCCAGAGTACTCATGGTTCAATGGAAGAAGCCCGCAATACATCGATTGCCCATCTCGTCGATTCTTATGGAGATAAACGGGCTTTTTCTGACGTGTACACAGAAATACGCCAGATCCCGCTTGCCAATGATTCGGGCTTCACGCTGAGCGCTTTGCCCTGGCTCAGCGCCATAAACGAACAGGGCGATTTCATTGTGCTGGATAACTTCGGCGTTCGACAAATCCTTGTTTTCGACTCCGAAGGAGGAAGCAAGGCGAAGATAGGAAGTCTTGGGACGAACGCGGACCAGTACCTCTATCCCGATAACCTTTACTATAGCGACCATACACGCAAGTACTACGTATATGATGGGGATCTTCTGCGAATCCAGGAATACAACGAAGACTTTCAATTTAACAGCAGTGTCGATCTCCCTCTTTACCTGGGTCAGATGATCGTGACAGCCGATGACCGCTTCTTTTGCTATTCGAGTGGCGTCGCGAGCAGGAAGGGTGCCGACAAGGTGGTCTACGAGTGTACCAGGTCGGGAGAGATTGGTAACAGTTTCGCCGATCAATACGAGAAGTTCAGTACCGCGGGAGAGTCCAGAGGGGGAGGAATTGTGCTGCTTGGCTCACACCTTTACGTAATCACCCCCTATGAGTACGAACTGCGGAAGTATGATCTTGGCGGAAAACTGATTCGAACGGTACGGGGCAGATCGTCGCACTACGTGCCGCCATCGACAGACTTTGATGAGCGCGAGGTCTCGAGCGATCTCCGCAAACGACAAGCGTACCACGCCACTTGGAGCCACATTAGACAGTTGTTGAAGATAGGAGACGAGATGATTGGAGTGGTCCTGGCCGAACCCAATGAGCGTCGGGTGTTTTTAGATCTCTACGACACCGATCTCAATTTCGTTACCGGCGACCTGCAATTACCCGAGCACATTGGTGGTGGTTCGCAGGGTATCGTTTCCAGGGGTGACCGACTCTATCTATTGCGTTCCGAAGAACCCGTCGTGTTGTCGCGGGACGTTAAGAATCTGCCTAATCCAACTGTAGTCGTCTACAAGCTCAAACTTTCAGATTAAGCAGATTTCAGACAACACCCCGAGGAGGTGTCAGCATGTCATCAAATATGTACGGTCTCGAAATACCTCGAAGATGGCTCTTAGTCGGAATTGTATCCTTGCTCGCATTGAATATCGTTCTGTTCCAAAGAGTTTCGGAGTTAACCGCCGAAAACGGAACGTGGAAAAACAAGGTAACCATGAGCATAGGCGAACAACTGACCATCCGTGAACATACGCTCGAAGGCGCCAGTCTAGGATCGGATCTGGCTCGATTGCAACGCGCTAACTCCAGGTTCAGAGACCTGTTTACAGATTCGGGCGATTATAAGCTTGTGTACCATTTTACGGGAACGAATTGCAACCGCTGCCTGGACATGGAACTTCGATTGTTCAATGAGTATCGTAGTCGCTTGAGGGAGAGAAACATAACCGCCATTATGGTCTTTTCTGATCTTCAGGAGGTCCATTTTCTCTCTCATCTGAAACAGTACCGGATTCACGACGTAGCCGTAATGGACGCCGAATCCCATCTGTTAAAGAGGTTCGATTACAATAGATACCCCTTGATCGTGTTCTTGGGGCGTGATGATCGAGTTCTACTGGCGAATTACTCGGATTATCAAGACGAGCAGGGAAGCATCGCATTCTATGAGAAGCTTGGCGTCTACATGAATACCATCGCGGCACAGAATTGATTGCACGACTGCGAAGCACAACGCGAAATGGAAAGGAATCACACCGTGAACACGAAAAACCATAATCCCTTGCCATCCTTCACAAGATGGTGTCCCGCTTCACGTTTCGCCATCGCGCTGTTTGTGGTATGCGGACTGTGCGGACCGCTGGCATGCGCGAGCCAGGAACGACCACTGACTTTCGAGGATGTCTTCCGGGAGGAATCGAGGATCGATCTCGATTCGAGCGATGACTACCTGCTCGGTCCCCTGCCAAAGATCGGCGCCGTTGCGTCCAATGGTGATTGCATTGTGCTGGACTTCGTTACCACTCGCGTCGACGTATTCGACGGGAAGGGACGCGGCAAGAAACATCTCGGCGCCCCGGGCGACGGCCCCGGCGAATACCGGTATCCCCTCGCATTGGCGGCCGCGCACGATGGAGATTTCTACCTGTACGACATGATGCTGTCGCGGGTGTCGATTTATGGGAGCGACTACGCTTTCAGGAACAGCTTCTCTCCTTCGGCACGACTGGAAGGTATCCACGTTACCGTCGAGGGACGGGTTTTTGGATACGTAAATACCAGCGGCGAACTTCACGTTGTGCACGAATTGAACAGTCAGGGCGGTACGCTCAAGGAATTTGCGCCTCAGTCCGAAAACTACAATGTCGCCGCCGCTTCCCGGGGTGGCGGTATCGTGTCGGTCGGTCGTTTCCTCTACGTCGCGACCCCGTACGAATACACCCTGTGGAAATACTCGCTCGATGGCGATCTCGTAAAAACCGCGCAGGGTCAATCTCCCTTCTACGCGCCGTTGCGGGAGCCACCCGACGCAATGGTTCTGGACGACATGCGAAAGCGGGATGAGTATATGCGTTCATGGAGCCAGTTCTATCAACTCCTTAAGATCGACGATCATTGGCTGGGCGCGGTATACGCCGACCCGCAAGGATCCCGCGTTTTCATGGATCTGTACGATACCGATCTGAACCAGATCGCGGGCAGCCTTCAACTGCCGGAATTCATGGGAGGCCCGGGCGCGCTCTTCACCCGGGAAGGTCTTCTGTACTTGTTAGTTGAACCCGCTGACGAGTCGTCCAATCCCACCGTAGTGACCTACGCGCTCAGAAAACCTCCTGACACATTGTAGAATCTAATCGGGTATGGATGAATCATGGCAATCGGAAATAGTCGTATAGTTCTTATCGGTCTCGTAACGCTGCGTTTAGTGGTAGGGGGGATATTTATCTGGGCAGGTCTGGCCAAGATGCCGGAATTTGAGCTCTTTGAGCAGGTAGTGCGGTCGTATGACTTCATTCCCGAACCGCTGGCAGTCCCTGCCGCCCTTGCGTTGCCCTGGATCGAAGTCTCAACCGGGTTATGTCTCGTGATCGGGTTATGGATCCGATACAGCGCGATGATCGTAGTGCTGCTGATGTTGTCCTTTATGGGCGCGATGGCCTGGGGGCTGTATCACGGGGCAGACGTGCCGTGTGGTTGTTTCGGATTTTACGATGACTTTAGAGACGTCTCCATTGTCGAAGCGCTGGTTCGGAATACGTTGATATTGGTAGCCGCTTCAGGTCTAGTCTTTGCGCGTCAAGTACCACTTCCAATGAAGGAGGCAATATAATGCGCAAATACATCGCGGCTGCGGTAATTATCGGTGCGACAGTTGTATTAGGCTATCCTGTAGAGTCCGCCGTTGTACCCGCCTGGAGCATTACCGTGGTCGATAAAGACGGATACCCGATGCAAGGCGTAGAAGTCCAGCAGTATTGGCGGCATTTCGCACTTGAAAAAACCTACAGCAGCCAAGCCAGGACAACCAATGACGACGGTGACGTGCATTTTCCTCGGCGTACGATCAAGGCCAGTTTGTTGGCCAGATTAATCCGTCCCGTTCAAATGGTGTTTTACTACAGTATGCATCGGGTCCAGTTCGAACCCGTCGCGCACGTGTATGCAAGAACGAGCGGCTTTGGGGGATATCTGACTTATTCTCCCGGTAAACCCTTACGTCGGAAGTTGTTCCTCGAGCATCGAATGATATTCTTGAGGGAATCCGATCATCCGGGGTAACTCATGAAGACGTTCATTCCCATCCTCATCGTTATCGTCCTCGCCGTTGTTGCGGCCGTCATTTACCTTCGGCCCGAAACGACCGCTTCTTCGGACGCGCCTGCCGGGGCTGTCCCGGCGGTAACCGAGATGCAACCCTTCCCAGTGGAAGCCGCGGTGGCAAGCCGGAGGACGCTGACGAGGACGATCGTTGCCTCGGGCCGTCTCCTGGCCGGACGACGGACCGACTTGAGCGCAGGGGTCGGCGGCAGAATCCAAAGCGTCCTAGTACGCGAGGGCGAGTTCGTCCAAAAAGGCCAACTCCTGGCGAAACTGGAAGAAGAACGGTTCCGCATCCAAGTGGATGAGACCCGTTCGGCACTCATGGACGCCCGGTACAAGTACGCGTTTTTCATCACCGACACCACCGCAGTCACAGTGCCCGATACGACCTGGACACGTATCAAGAGAACTGCCTGGCATGAGGCGCAGGCGGCCTTCGAGCGTGAAGAGATCGATCTTGCGGCGCTTCAGACCGCCCGTAGAGACTACGAAGCCGTGCAGTTGCTCTCTGGAGACCACAGGTTTGAACTCATCGCTCAGAACACTGGCCTGACCGGAGCGGAGATCGCCCACGCGCGCGCCGTGCTGAATCTGGAACAGACCGCCATTCTTGCTCCCTTTTCCGGCGTCATCGACGAACGGCTTGTCGAAGAAGGTCAACAGGTCGCTGCCGGAGAAACCTGCCTCACGCTCCTGGATGTGTCCCGTGTCCGCGTCAAAGCCGCCGTCTTGGAAAGCGACCTGGGCGCCGTCGAAATCGGCCGTGGCATACGGGTCCGGGTCGCCGCCTGGCCGGAGGAGTCCTTCGAAGGCAAAATCGCCCGCATGTACCCCGCGGTGGACGAGGAAAGCGGCACGGGCTTTGTTGAGGCCGACCTTCCCAACACCGACAGCCGGCTGAAACCGGGAATGTACGCCGAGATTCGGATTGAAGGTACGTTTTATGAAAACCGGCTGGTCGTTCCAGCTGGTGCCGTCGTCGTCCGCGATGAACGCCCCCTGGTCTTTCGTATACGGGATGGCAGGGCCCAGTGGACCTACGTCGCCCTCGGCCGCGAGGTGGATGGCTGGCAGGAAATCACAACCGGCCTCGCTGAAGGTGATACCGTTGCCGTTACCGGAAACGTCACGCTGGCTCACGACGTTCCGGTGCGCGTGAGCAGGATAGAATGACATGAATCTCTCCAGTCTCGCCGTTCAACGGCCCGTCGCAACATGCAGCCTGATGGGCGCCGCCGTGCTCGTCGGACTTATCGCCCTGAACCGTCTTCCTGTCAGTTTGATGCCGCCGCTTGAGATCCCCGCCGTCACCGTGTGGACGACCTGGACCAACGCGCCGCCGGGTCTGGTCGCCCGCGAAATCACCGAACCCATAGAATCCACGTTGCGGAACCTGCCCGGCGCACACCGAGTACGGTCCGTCTCCCGGGAGGGTGAATCCCTGGTAACCGTCGAGCTGACCTGGGGTGCCGATCTTAAGAACACGGTCCTGATCGTGCGCGAAAGGCTGGACGCGCAACGATTTCTCCTGCCCGAGGACAGCAACCGTCCCGTGATTCTGGACACCGATCCGGACAACGCGCCTATGATGGGCCTGGCACTCAGATCCGGGTCGCGGGAAGATGGACCGTCCCTGGCCACGTTGCAACGGGTGGGAGAGCGTATACTGCGACCCCGGCTGGAACAGACGCCGGGCGTCGCCCGTGCCAGGGTGATCGGCGGAGCGGGGCCGGAGGTACGGATCACGATAGACCCCGCACGTCTTTCCGCGTACGATCTGACGCTGGACGCCGTGCATGAGATGCTGGCGGCATACAATCAGGACAAGCCCGCCGGTCTTCTTAGACGCGGAAACTACCGCTACGCCCTGCGGATCGACGGAGCTTTCCAGTCTTTGGAGGAGATGCGCGAAGCCGTGCTGCTTCGCGAACCCGGATCCGCACAGATACGTTTGCGCGACGTGGCAAAAGTCGAGATGGGCGAACGCGAGCGGCTGGGAGCCGTTCTCTTCGACGGGATGCCCGCCATCGGCGTCCTGATTCAGAAAACCGCAGACGCGAATCTGCTGACGACCAGTGACGACGTTCGCCGGGCGATGGACGGGTTCAACGCCGAATACCCGGACATCTCGCTGACCGCGGCTTTCGATCAGGCCGACTTCGTTCGAAGGTCCATCCAGGGCGCGCTGACCGCATTGGCTGGCGGCGGCGTGCTGGCGTTCCTGGCCCTGCTTCTCTGGTTCCGTAACGTCCGTTACGCCATCCCCGTGGCAATCGCCATGCCGGTGGCCGTCATCGCTTCCTTCTTTGTTTTCGATACGCTGGGCGTGGGGCTGAACATCATGTCCATAGGCGGTCTGGCGCTCGGAGTCGGCATGCTGGTGGACAACGCAATCATCTCCGTCGAGAACATCGCGCGACACCGGGAAGCCGGCCTCGACACGAATTCGGCCGCGGGGCGCGGCGCTTCTGAGGTGGCGCTGCCCATGGCGGCTTCTACGCTCACCACTGTCTCGGTTTTCCTGCCGATGGCGTTGGCACCGGGCGTCGCGGGACAGCTGTTCCGGGATCAGGCGCTGGCCGTGACCGTGACGCTCCTGCTCGCGTGGGTCGTGGCACTGACCCTGCTCCCGACCCTCGTCGCCCGGTGGATGCGGCGCGACATGGCGCGCAAACCTGCACGTTCTTCCAGGTTCCATGATTTGTATCGTCGCGCCGTAGACGCGATCATCGATCATCCCATACGGGCTTCGGTCGTGTTGCTGGTCTTCATGGCAGTCGCGGTGCCCCTGGGCTGGACCCTTCCCCGGGCCTTTTTCCCGAAAGTCGATGAAGGATCGTTCTGGATGGACTTGTCGTTGCCGCAGGGTTCATCGTTGGAAGCCACCCAGGAATCCGCGCGCGAACTGTCCGAAATCGCCCGCACTCTCCCGGGGGTGCGCGGAACGCTGACCACGGTGGGCGCGGCTGTATCCTCCTTCGTGCCGGGAACGGCGCCGGGGACCGCGAAACTCGAACGAGCGCAGATACAGGTGTATCTCGACGAGACTGCGACAGATGCCCGAACGACCATGGCGGCCTTGAGGAAGCTGATTCCGGTACGCCTGGGAACCAAGGTAGAATTGAAACCGCCGGTCACCGCCATGTCGACGGCGCTGGTCGGAAACCAGCCCGATGTGTCCATCCGGGTGCTCACACGCAGGATCGACGGGCGCGACCATCAAAACCCGCCCAGAGACGGCGCGAACGTCCTGCGGTCATTGTTGACCGCGTCCGGTTTGCCGCTGGCTGACGTAGTCCTCCAAGGGACCGAAGGACGGCCGGGCTATCGCGTCGTAGTGGATGAACGTCGCGCGGCGCAACTCGGCGTGGAACCTGCGAAGATCGCCGACGCGTTGCGTACTTTCGTGGATGGAAGGACGGCTACCATGTTCAACCGAACCGATGAACGCATACCCATCGTGGTGCACGGGAGCCAGGAGGAACGGCCCGGCTTGCACGCCATTATGGACGAACAGATTGATACGGCGGTGGGACGGATTCCCATCCGTGCGCTGGCAACGGTCGAACCCGTCGAAGTCGCGGGTGAACTGTACCGCGTCGACCAGACGCCCGTGGCGATCGTAAACGCGGATATCTCCAGCGACGACCTGATCGGCGTATCCGATCGCATACAGGACCTGCTGGCGGACGCGGGATGGAGGTACGACCGGGCGGACGGCCTGGACATTGAGATCGGCGGCGCACAGGCAACGTTGCGAACCACTTACCGATCCATGCTGATCTCGCTGGCCTTCTCGATTCTGATTGTCCTCCTGATCCTGGCGGCTCAGTTCGAATCGCTACGCCTTCCGTGGATCATCATCGCCGTTGTTCCACTGGCACTGGCAGGCGCCGTCGTCGTCCTGAGCTTGTGGGGGGCGAGTGTCAACGTCATCACCTGGATCGGCGCTATCGTACTGGTGGGCATCGTGGTGAATGACGCCATTCTGAAAGTCGATTTCATCGTGCGCGCCGAAAGGGAGGGCCTGTCCCGCAGGGAGGCCATTCACGAGGCCGGCCGACGCCGCTTGCGTCCGATTCTGATGACGACCGTGACCACGGTCTGCGGCGTCGCTCCCTTGGCCGTAGGGTTCGGCGCGGGCGGGGAAATGGGTGCTCCGCTGGCACGTACCCTCATCGGTGGTCTGGTCATCGGCTCCGCGCTGACCCTTTTCGTCGTGCCCCTCGCGTACCGGCTGCTGGCGGGACCGGACCGCGCCAACGAGAACTGACCGCGTATAATTCGCGGAACGGCACTGACCGGGAAGCGATCCGTGTCGCGCCGCCGCGAATCGACGCGTCTTTCGGTTGATCGATCATGGACAAGCTCCTCTCCTCGGCCATCCATCGCCCCATCGCCGTCTGCGCGGCGGGTCTCGTCGTCCTGGCGCTGGGCGTCGGTTCCCTCGCGCAACTACCCCTGTCGCTGCAGCCCGTCACGGACTACCCAAGCCTCATCATCTCGGCGGAATGGCCAGGCGCCTCTTCCGAAGCCGTCGTCAAGCACGTGACGGCCCCTATCGAATCGGAGCTGGCCACCGTTCCCGGCATCCTCGAAGTCCGGTCCGTCACCAGGGAAGGGAATGCGCGCATTCAGGCGGGCTGCGACCCAGCCGCTTCCGTCGCCGCCACACGCACCCTCGTCATGGACCGACTCGCTGCCCTGCGTCCAGACCTGCCGCCCCGCGTTCGGCCACGTGTATCCGAGGCACTGCCCGAAATTTTCCGCGATCTGGACGGTTTCATGAGCTATCGCCTGTCCGGACCGGTGACTGATCATGCGCTGCGGCAACTGGCGCTGGAGGATATCCGTCCTTTGCTGCTGGCCGTCGAGGGCGTTTCGGACATCGAGGTCATCGGTGGCAGGGAAGAGGAACTGGACTTGCTGCTCGACGCAGGCCGCATGGATAATGCAGGCCTGTCTCCGACGGATCTTCACAGGGCCATGCGCCTCGGTGTCGAATCTCACGCCGCCGGGGCCCTCCGTCGACAGGGCGCCACAGTACCGTTGTTGACAACGCCTCTGGCGGTTGGGATGCACAATCTCACCCTACTGCCCGTTTCCGCGAACCATGATCGCGTACTGCGCCTCGGCGATCTCGCCGAGATAAGGTGGACCCTCTCGACTCCACACGGCGTGGCCCGCGTCAACGGGCTGCCTGCGATCACCATAGAGATCGCCAGGCAACCCGGCACCAACATGCTCGACGTGGCGGACCGCGTGAAGAAGCAAATGGAGGACCTGAGCGATCTGTTCCCGCCGGGTGTCGTCCTGACGCTAATCGTCGACCGCAGCGACGACGTGCGTCTGGCGTTGCAGGACCTCGCACTGCGTGTGTCCGTCGCCCTGATCGCCATCGTCGTGCTGCTTTTACTTTTTTTACGTCAATTTCGAACGGTCGTCATACTCCTCTCCACCATCGCCCTTTCTGCATTAGGTGCGATGATCTGCTTCAATGCACTCGGGCTGGGCCTCGATCTACTGACCATTTCGGGTCTTGCCCTGGCTTTCGGCATACTCGTGGACAACGCGGTGGTCGTGTATGAGAACATCCGACGACGACGCGAGGAAGGCGAGGACCGGGACCGTGCGACGGTGCGTGGCACGACGGAAATGCTGATTCCCGTCGCAGCGACGACGCTGACCACCGTCGTAGCGCTCGTCCCCATCATATATCTATCCGACGAATTGAGGCAACACATCGGCCCTTTCGCCCTCGGTCTCGGCCTGACGCTCCTGGCTTCCGTGGTCGTCGCCGGCATCTGGGTGCCCGTGCTGGGACGCCTGCTCGACCGCGGCGCCGCTCCGCTGGCCGAAGCGCGGAAACTGACGCGCATCGGCCGGCGTTACGAAGGCGTCGTCACCTTTATGATCCGGTGGCGATGGCCGATCGTGGCCGTGACGCTAACCGGTTTCGGTCTCAGCGTGTATCTCTTCGTTACGGACGTGTGGAAAGGACCGTCGTTCTCCTGGAGCGGTACCTATACCTATATCGATGTCTCCATATACGGCCCACCGGGGATGGAAACCGCCACCGTGGATTCAGTGGCGGCGGCATTCGAACGATACGCACTGGCTGCAGGTGGCAACGGCGTCCAGGTAACCACGACGATACAGGAATCGCAGGCCAGAGTGCACACCCTCTTCATGGACGAGATTGCCCGTTCTCGGTTGCCTTACGCCATGCAAGCGGATATGGAGAACATGGCCACCCGGTTCGGAGGACTGGATATCGCCGTCTTCGGTTACGGCCAGGGGTTTTCGACGGGGGGAGGAGGGGCCGTCTCCATCAACTACCGGCTTCGCGGGTACAATTTCGACGACCTGCGGAACCATGCCGAGCGCCTAGCACGGAGGCTGGAAAGACACCGTCGCGTTCGTAACGTCGAAATCACCCATTCGCCCCGAGGAGGGTTCACTAGCGGCGGACCCCATTACGAGCTACAATTGAAACCGTCGCAACAGAACCTGGCGCGTGCCGGCATGGGACTGGACGACCTGAGCGCGGCGTTGTTCCCGTACACCGACCGCCACCAGCCGGATGGTGAAATACTGATAGAGGGTCGTCGCGTGCCCTATCGAACAACAATCGCCAGTAAGGACCATAACACCGGCTTCGATCGTATCCCGCTGGACGGAGATGATCGCCGAATAAACGCCGGGGACGCCGGAGTACTGTCTTTCAAGCGCGTTTCGACGGACATTCTTCGCAGCGAGCAACTGTATGAGCGGTGGATATCCTATGAGTTCGTCGGAACCATCCGCATGGCCGACAGTTACCGCCGATCATTCCTCGCGTCGGTCGACCTACCGCCAGGCTACCGCATCGACGTGCCAAACTGGTCCGATTTCGATCAGGCTGAACGCGGTGAAATGAACTTCGCCCTCGGCCTGGCCGTCGCGCTTGTGTTGCTGATTACCTCGGCCCTGTTCGAATCGTTCCGCCGGGCGTTGGTCGTTCTGCTGACGGTTCCCATGGGGCTGACCGGCATCTTCCTGGTTTTCTGGTTTTTCGATCTAAGTTTCGACCGCGGCGCCTATCTCGGCACCGTCTTTATGATCGGCATCGTAGTCAACAACGCGATACTGCTCGTGGACCGCATGGCTCGTCTTCAGCGAGCCGGCAAGGCCATCGACAAAGCGATAACAGCCGCCTGCCGACAGCGTCTTCGTCCCATCCTGATCACGTCCCTGACGACGCTCGTGGGGCTCACGCCGCTGCTCATTGCCGGGCATCCCTCCACGCGGGATCTCTGGACCAGCCTATCCTACACGGGCTTGAGTGGGCTCACTGTCTCAACGATGCTGGTCCTATTCGTCACGCCCGCCCTCTATCGTCTGATCGCGCCTGGGGACCCCCCTCGGCGGTAATCACCGCACCGAATTTTCCTCATCGCTGAGTAGGGCTCCTTCGATTTATCGGCGACACATACGATCTGTTGGACAGACGAGTATACCCCGATGAGATCGAAGGGCAGTTCGAGGCGGGCACGACCATCATCAAGGTGACCCACGGCCAGGCGCTGGCCGACCATGTCCACCGGATCATCCGCCTAATCGACGGACGCATCATGGAGGAAGCCGCGGCGTAGAAGGAAGCCGCGACGTAGGTCCAAATAGAAAAGGCGCCCGAAATGAATCGAGCGCCTTCTCAGCATCCCCCGGCAGCGTCCTACTCTCCCACAAGGTCACCCAAGCAGTACCATCGGCGCAAGAGGGCTTAACTACTCTGTTCTGATGGCGAAACGAAACACGCATAGCCTTCCCGACCTTATCCGCATGACATTCAGCCTTAACTTGATCGAGGTGAACAACTAGGTCAGACTCCCCGACTGAGACTTGTCTGCCACTTCCTCTGGCATCGGTTCTCAACTGCGTGATGGAATATTCGAGCAAATTAATGTTTCAACGGTGGATTTTCGGTATGACCTGCGTTAGCTTAATATGAGAGTGACACGCTCGTACCTTACAAAAGGGAATTATAACCAATTTTAACCAAAATCGCATTATTTTTGTTGACTTTTGCCACGAAATCGGGTAAGTTGTAGGTATAACAAACAACACGAAAGGATACCCGAAATGGCAAGCAAGACCCTCCCGACAGACGGCACGATGAGCACCTGGGGATTCTTCGAACGCTTCCCCAACGAAGACGCAGCCAGGGCGTACATGGAGACACAGCGATGGGACGGCACGCCGCGTTGCCCGCATTGCGATAGCGTCCGAATCTCCCGCCCGAAGAACGAGAAGCCGCAGCCGTTCCGTTGCAAGGACTGCCGGAAGTTTTTCAGTGTCAAAACCGGTACGGTGTTTCATTCGGCCAACCTGTCCCTGCAGAAGTGCCTGTACGCCATCTACCTCATGGCCGTAGCCAAGAAGTCGATATCCAGTTGCCAGATGGCTCGCGAACTGGGAATCGCTCAAAAGAGCGCCTGGTACCTGGAGCAGCGTATCCGCGAAACCTGGAATCAGAACGACGCCGATCAAATGCCCTTCATCGGTGAAGTGGAAATCGACGAAGCATACTTCGGCGGTCTCGAAAAGAACAAGCACGCCAACAAGAAGCAGCGCAACGGACGCGGCCCGGCTGGCAAGCAGCCCGTAGTCGGATTGAAGGAACGGGCAACCGGACGGATCAAGGCCATGCCGGTGGACGAAGTAGACAAGTTGACGCTGCATACCATCATCGAAGCCAGGGTCGAACCGGATTCGACCATCTACACCGACGGCCACAAGGGTTACACGGGGCTGCGAGACTACAAGCACCGCACCGTTGACCACAGCGTCGGGGAGTACGTCAACGACATGGTGCACGTCAACGGCGTGGAATCGTTCTGGGCCTTGCTCAAGCGGGCGTACATCGGGACGTTTCATCATTTCAGCGTTAAGCACCTGCGGCGTTACGTTGACGAGTTTGCAACCCGCCAGTCTCGGCGGGACTTCACCACGATGGAGCATATCGCCGCCGCCATCAAGAACGCAGAAGGGAAACTCGGTTATGCCAAACTCACCGCTTCCTGATTCGTTCGACAGGGCAGCCCGTAAGACCATAAGGGCCAGACACAGGCGCAAGGGGATTTATGATGGAGAGGGGTACCGATTCTACCCTCAATCGTCCCTCAAAATGCAGCATTGCGCCGATCAGTCGATTGCCTTGACCGTCACATCTCCACCGTACTGGAACGCCATCGACTACGACATCCATGCCGGACAGGGCAAGGAAGCATGGCACAGGGAGCGCGGATATCAGGCGTTCGGCGAGACGTTCAAAGAGTACCTGGGCAACATCGGCAAGGTCTTTAAGAACGTCCTGCGGGTTACGATGGACGGCGGGTTCTGTGCCATCGTGGTGGGCACGATACTCCACGAGGGCAAGCACCACCCTATTCCCATGCTCATCACGGAACGAATACTCAAGATGGGCTGGGAGTTTCATCAGGACATCATTTGGAACAAGGTAACCGGAGGCGTCAAACGGGCTGGCAGTTTCATCCAGCACCCCCAGGCCGGATACTACTACCCGAACATCATGACCGAGTACATCCTGCTGTTTCGCAAGGCCGGCCCCGTCCGGCGCGGGATGAAGCAGGCCCTCGACATCGACGAGCTCTTCAAGCGGGACATTGCCAATAATATCTGGCACATTGCCCCCGTACCGCCCAAGACCATTGACCACCCTTGCCCGTACCCCGAAGAACTGGTACGCCGCCTTGTGGTGCTCTATTCGGAAGAGGGCGACGAAATACTCGACCCGTTCCTGGGAAGCGGACAGACCGCCCTGGTTGCGCTCCGCGAAGGACGCCGTTGCGTAGGATACGACGTTGAAGAAAAGTACCTCGAATTGTCTCAAGCGCGTATCCACCACCCCCCCCCGCAACGCTCGCATAACCTGCTGCCGCGTTTCGACCGGATCGCGGCAGGATGACCCAATTCCGGCAGGAACAACGGGCCTTCCAGCGTCTCAAGAGCGATTGCAGCGTCCAGGCCCAGCAGGAGTACGAACTGGCCATATCGACGCTGCTTGAGCGGTACAACACGACGATCTTCGAGAACCGCTTTATCGTGGGCGGAGCGGTCGAAGTATTCACCTACGCCCTGTTGCGCTCCGTGGGAATCGACTGCACGCTGTACGGGGACCAAGCACGGTCCGGGGACATCCTGCTTCCCAACGACCGCAAACTGTCCGTCAAAAGCACGTTTACGGGCGGACTGACGGACATTCGGCTGCTCAACAAGCAGGGAGGCGGAGACCGTGAATGGGACGCGGCCACCCTTTTCGTGCTGTCTGAAGTCGGGATCGTATTCGGTGCGCCCGATATGGTGTCCGGCGAATGGATCAAGGACGTAAGCGACGCCGTGATCCTGAGACGCCAGGCCGTCGCTATGCTGGCCGAGGATCCCGCCAACGTCATCCCGATGGAGATCACCAAGAAACCACCCACCGAGATGACGGGGTTCAGCCACAAGGCGAGCACGGCCGTAGCCAGACAAATTATCTTCGAGGGCGGTCTTCAAACGCTGCTCTCCGCAATTGACAACGGTTAAAATTGGTTATAATTCCCTTACAAAAGGTAGGTATTGGAATGAATACCCGACACTTCCTGCTGATCGCGCTGATCATCCATCCGTTGTATATGCTTTCCCAGACCCTGTCTCTCAGAGAGGTTTCTGCGAGCGAACCATACGACCAGGGTAAAGTTGACGCGGGAAAGATCCTCTATCAGCAGGGCCGATACGACGAAGCGCTGACCACGTTCCAACAAGCAGTAAGCGAGGAGAAGACGTCGGCCGAGGCGCGTTACTGGCTGGGCATGGCGTGGTTCGCCGTGGGCGACAATGACGAAGCGTTGAAGGCATTCAGAAGGACCGTGCAACTGGACAGGAACTGGCTGTCGGGCCACATCGGCATGGGTATGGTGTACGCACGACTGCCTAAAAGGCGGCTCGATGCCCGAATCGCCTATCGAAGGGCCCTGGAGATCGATCCGGGGAATGTGGACGCGCAATACCGCATGGGCATGACCTACATGGACCAGGAGCGCTCGGGCCGGTTGATCGGCAGCGCCAGGGACGGCAGGAAACACTTCCTGAAGGCCGTTGAGCTCAACCCCACGCACCCGGATGCGTACTTCCAGCTCGGCCGGTGTTATGACAGTCCCGACGAACCTGAGACCGAAAAGGCGCTCAGCGCCTATATGCAGCAATACCGTGTCTATCCTGAACACAGCGAGGCGCTGCTAAGTTTCGCCAATGTGAGTCACCGCACCGAACGCTACGACCTGGGGGTTGTTGAACTCAAGGCAACCGTCGACGCTTGGGGAGACGATACGCCGGACCGTATCCGGACCATGCTCTCCCAGTACGAAGTGCTGGCGCTCGGATCGGATCAGCAATTCGATCGTCTTCAGGAGGCGCTGGAGTCCTACATCTCGCAGTTGGACGCCGACGAACAGGCGGTATACAGGGATCTGAGCCATGTCGCTCCGCCAGATGAACTCGCGACCTGGGAAGCGGCGACCGAACCGGAACGGGACGCGCTCTGGCTGGCCTTCTGGAACGAACGGGATTCGAATCCGGCCACGATCGAAAACGAGCGCTTGGTGGAGCACTATCGCCGCATCATGTATGCCCGCATCCACTTCTCGGAGAAGAAGTTTCCCTATGATCGGCGTGGTGAAATCCACGTTCGATACGGTGAGCCCGACGACCGGCGTCGCTTCATGGTCAGGGCGAACGAGAATCAGTATGAGTCGTTTCTTACGTCCGACAACCCGGCCGTGGACGCAATACGGGAGAAGAACCTTCAGTTCGGATACCAATTGCAGGTAAACCGCGGCGAGGTGTCGAAGATATTTGATACAGACAAGAAGATGCGAAGCGGTTTTGGGGCGCCCACGATGGATGATGATATAAATGTCAAAGGCAAGTCTATGGCACAGCTCATGTATGAACAGGCCGCTAAGCAGAGAAGAAAAATGGGGTCTTCGTACATGGCGGAAAGCTGGGTGTATGTGCCTTACAAACTGGAATTGTTCTTCGTCGACCAGATGGGGGGAGGCCGGTACGATTATCCCCTGGAAACTCTTGCAGTCGACGAGAGCGGCGATCAGACCATTCAGCCCAACGAAATCGGTCGCCAAGATGCGGTGCATCCCCGTCGTCAGGCCGCCGCACTGATCGCCCGAAGCCCCGAGGTCTATGCACATGACTTCGGCGGGGAGCCCCTCGAATACGCCTTTGACGCGGTCTCATTCCGAGGCGAAGAGGGATCGACCGAAGTGGATCTGGCCTACAGTATACCGGTCTGGCAGTTTGGAGACATCGGCGACGAAAAGGGCGATCGTACCTGGCTCGACAACCAGGTTACCCTGCGCGATTCGGTACAGACACCCGCCTATTCGCGCAAGTTCCGGTTCGGTCCCATAGCCCGGCCCGAACGGCAGGCGGCTAACCAGGAGTTCCAGGGCGCCGCCTTCACGCTGGCTGCGAATATGTCAGCGCCTCCAGGCACATTCATGGCCGCCGTGGAAATGCGAGACGACGTCACGCAACGCATAGGTGTATACAAGAAGCCGGTTTCCTTGTCTGACTACCGCGGCAGCGACCTGCTCATCAGCGATCTCAAGCTCTCAACGGAAATCACGCCAGCGCCAGGTCCTGGCCCCTTTGTGCGCAAGGGATTGAACGTCGTCCCGAATCCTGGTCGCCTCTACGCTCGGGGACACCTGGTTTACGTGTACTACGAGGTATACAACCTGGTCATGGACGAATCCGGCCGGACGTCGTACGAGAACCTCTACGAGATCACGCCCATGGGCATGCCTGCGCTGCGGAACCGGTCCGCCCGGCCACCCGGCGACATGCAGACGGTTATGACAGTCTTCGACAGGCATGGGACTTCAGCTGAAGAGGGGGAATACACCGCCCTGGATACCGCGAATCTCGAGGCCGGGGAGTACGTGCTCACCGTGACGCTAACCGACCGCCATACAAACAGTTCCGTCTCCAAGTCGGTCAACTTCATGGTGGTGGAGCCATAGCTTACATCGCCATGGCGAGCCACTTCACAGCCATGGCGGGCCACTTCAACACCCCCAAAATAGAAAAGGCGCCCGAAATGAATCGAGCGCCTTCTCAGCATCCCCCGGCAGCGTCCTACTCTCCCACAAGGTCACCCAAGCAGTACCATCGGCGCAAGAGGGCTTAACTACTCTGTTCGGAATGGGAAGAGGTGTTTCCCCTCCGCTATCGCCACCGGAAGAAATGGGTTGCAATTACAAGGAATGAGGAAACGACGTCGTAGCATGAAGCATTGGTCAAGCCGCACGGCTATTAGTACCAGTCGGCTGAATGGCTCGTTACCTCGCCACTTACACCTCTGGCCTATCGACCTTGTAATCTTCAAGGGGCCTTCAGAAGCTTACGCTTGGGACATCTCGTCTTGAGGTGGGCTTCCCGCTTAGATGCTTTCAGCGGTTATCCCGTCCGAACATAGCTACCCAGCGATGCGGCTGGCGCCACAACTGGTGAACCAGCGGTTCGTCCATTCCGGTCTTCTCATACTAGGAACAGATCCTCTCAAATGTCCTACGCCCGCGACGGATAGGGACCGAACTGTCTCACGACGTTCTAAACCCAGCTCGCGTACCGCTTT
>JAPPBT010000003.1 GCA_026702745.1 Gemmatimonadota bacterium | reverse complement strand
TATCGGAGCTCTGGTTGCCGACGAGCACGAAACTGTTGGTCGGATCGATCCCGAAGTTTCTCGGATTTTCGCCGCCCGTGGGTACGATACCGAGCAGCGACAGGCGGCCCGATTCTCCGTCCACGGCGTACATGGCGAGGCTGTCGTGGCCCCGGTTGGAGCCGTAGAGGTACCGGCCGTCGTCCGTGATATGGATGTCCGCCGTATGGCTCACCTCGTCGTAACCGTCGGGCAGCGTCGTCACCGTCTCCAATGCGGTGAGTGTGCCGGCCGACCCGTCGTAGGCAAAGGCCGTGATCGTGTTGCCCATCTCGTTGATGACGTAGGCGAACTTCCGGTTGGGGTGGAATTCGAGGTGCCGGGGCCCGGACCCGGGCGGCACCGACGCCTCCCCGTGGGGCGTCAGCACGGCCGTGTCCGGATCGAGGCGGTAGATCATCACCTTGTCGGTGCCGAGATCCGGCGAGAAGACGAAGTTGTAGTCCAGGTCGTGGCGGATCATGTGGGCGTGGGGTTCCTGCTGCCGGCTCTGGTCGACGCTCGAGCCCGTGTGCTGGATGACCGACGCCGCCTCGCCCAGGGAGCCGTCGTCGTTCACGGGAAAGGAGGAAACGGACCCGCCGCCGTAGTTGGCCGCGAGCACGGCCTTGCCGCTTCGGTGCACGTCGATGGAGCAAGGCCCGGCGCCGCCGGACGACTGGCTGTTCAGGGTTGTGAGCGTGCCGGACCCGTCCACGGCATAGGCGAAGACGCCGCCGTGGGGATCCCCCGTCTCGCCGACGGCGTAGAGGAAGCGGGCGTCGGGGGTCAGGCACAGGAAGGACGGGTTCGTGATGCCGCCCACATGGCTGACGTATTCCATGACGCCGGTGGCGGTATCTACGTCATAGACATAGATGCCCTTGCTGGTAGTCTGGGTGTAGGTGCCGACAAATACGCGAATGGTCCGGGCGTTGCTGGACATGGGGTGGTTCTCCTTGATTGGCTGAATGTATCCGATCTGAAGATGAACTATCTCGATCGGAATCGGTACATACTTCCTGTTTTTTTAAAAAATCGCGAGATTGATTAACGGATTTCCTACTCATTCAATATGACAGATCGTTCTACATAATTGAACACGTTTTTATACCTTGACGATGCCATTGCACAAACCTATAGGAGAAAACCCCAAAGATGAACAATCACAAAACCCAAAGAGACACAGAAGAACTGATGGAGGAAGTGTATTTCAAGGATCAGTGCGTCAAAAGCCGTCTTTCCGGTCTTGAAACTTCAGAAGACAGCATGCGGGAACTCCTGGAATACAATGCTGAACAACTAAAGGATATGAAAAGCGATGCTCGCTGGTGGAGAAACGTCCTGCTATCCTGTGTGTTTGCGATGATTGGACTCCAGGTCACCATTACAATCAAACTGTTATTGGACTGATCGAAGGGAGTAAGCAATGTCGTCGAAGAAAGGCCGGGTACTGACACCCGAGGTCGTTGAGCACATAAAAAGTACGCTGCTGGAAATACTGCATGACGAAGATATCCTGACCCTGGGTATCGAGATCGATATCAAGCTCACAAGCGGTTACCGGGACAAGATCTGGCGAGGCTGGAAGCATCCAAAACCCACCAGCTGACCTTCTCCCCGGGGCGACTGACTGTCCGCTACCCCGCCGGCCTCCGCTGCCACTGCCACCACTCCTCCTGCGGCGCGTATCCCAGGATGCGTTCGGCCTTCTCCAGGCTGTATTTGCCCGGTCCGTAATGGCTGTGCAGGTTGAAGGCCTGGTAGTAGCCGGGCACCGAGGGGAGTTCGAGGCCCTGGAGGCAGGCCACGGCGAGATCGTCGTGGATGATGAGGAATTCTCGTGTTGAATTCTTGCCCGTATGCTCCGTCGGCCGGGGCGCCAGGCCCTGGAACAGGAAGCAGACCGTGTGAATCTCGTGGTGCCGAGCGAAGCTGCGGACGATCTCGTTGCTCAGGTGCTTGGTGATGAAGTAGTAGTCGGAAGACGGGGCGTCGGGCGCGTCGACAGGGATGTCGGTGTCGTGCACGTAGGCCAGGAGCGTCTGGGCCGGGCCGGTGTGGATCACTTTCCGGATCCCGGCGTCGGCAGCCGCCTTCATCACGTTCCAGGCCCCAATGGTATTGACCTGGAAGCTCAGCGTGTCGTCGTGGCGCAGGACCGTGAAGTTCATGACCGCGTCCACGCCCTCCATGGCCTCGCGGACCTGGCCGTAGTCCCGCACGTCCACGTTGAGGACGGGCTTGCCGTCCGGGTGGTCCTTGATGTCGGCCAGCCGCAGGTCGTAATCCCGCTCGAGCGCGGGGGTAATGTGCGGCGCGATGAGCCCGGAAGCGCCGAGCAGCAGGACTTTCTTCATGGATGGCACCTTTAGTGGATTACCCCTTTAGTCCCGCCAGTTCGCGGCGAAGTTGTGGGCCGGCGCGTAGCCGAGATTGCGGGCCTGGTTGATGAGGTACTTCGGGTTCTCCAGGTCGGCGCAGATGTGGTACATGGCGTACCGGCTGGTCCACCAGACCTGGTCCGAGGCCTCTCTTTCCAGGGCGAGGCGGAAGGCCTGGGCCGCATCCCGGTAATCCAGCCACAACAGGTCGGGCGCCTGGCCGGCCAATTCCTCTTCGCTGACGAGGTTGCCCAGTCTGAGTCCCGTGACCGTCACCATGTGGTCCCTTGCGAATTCCCGGGCGGTGTGCTCGCCCAGGTAGCGGGACATGGCCGGCATGTCGGGCTCGGGCAGCGGTTTCCAGAGTTCGCTGATGTATACGTCGTCGGGATAGGGCCGGAAGAGGTCGAGTGTCCCGCCGTAGACGAAACGCTTAACGCCCGCCTCCACGCCGGCCTTGAAGAGCTGGTGCGTGCCCCGCGTGGCCAGTTCCAGGAGGTGCTTCTCGCGCTCCACATCGGACTCCGGCAGGTCCTGCGGCGGCTCGCCCGTGTGAACGACGGCGTCCATGCCCCGGACCGCCTGCCAGGCGAAGTCCTGGTCCAGCAGGCTGCCCTGGGCGGCATCGCCGGCCCATTCGCCGCGCGTTTCGGCCCCGGTCGGGGCTGGCGCTTCGACGGGCGATTCGTCCACGAGGCGAAGCGAATGGCCTTCCAGGGTTTCGGCCACCGCCCGTCCCAGCCGGCTCGCGGCGCCGGTGATCAGGATTTTCATGGCTGCTCCTTTATGACTCGAACTTTTTCTGCGAGTTTGTCGGGTTTAAATCCGACTAATCGTTAAAGGTCCACAGGTCCAGGGCCGTGCCTCCCAGCACGCGGGGCAGGTCCTCCGGCGCGATGAACTTCATCTCGTCGCGGACGACCGTCAGGGTCTGGCCGTACGCCGCGTTCGGAAGGCAGACAGGCCAGTCGGTGCCCCACATGATGCGCTGGCCGCCGAAGGCCTGGTAGACCGCCTTGACCATGGCGTGGGTATCCGACCACGGATAGTCCTGATCCGAAATGGACCAGGTATGGCTGATCTTCACGTATACCCGGGGGTACCGGGCCAGGTCGAGGACGGCCTGGATTTCGTCCGGCCGGGCAGGCTGTGCGTCGGCCATGTGGTCCACGACGACGTCGAGATCGGGAAACCGGTCCAGCAGGCTGGCCAGGTCGGGCAACCGGCCGGGCCGCGTCAGCATGAGCATCGGGACCCTGAGCTCCTCGGCGCGCCGGAAGATGGGCAGCATCAGGGGACCGCGGAACCAGTCGCCCGCCGGTCCTTCGGCGGGACTCAATCTCACGCCCTGGAAGCCGTGCTCCTCCACCCAGTGGGCGAGGTGGTCCGGCGCGGCGGGATCTTTGGGATTGACGCGGCAGACGCCGGCAAACCGGTCCGGGTACGCGCGCAGGACGTGGGAAACGTAGGTATTGTCCCAGCGGTAGCCGATGTACTGCACCAGGACGGTCTTCTCCACGCCGTGCCGGTCCATCAGGGCCAGGAGCATCTCCGCCGTCCGGTCCTCGGCGGGCGGGGCGTCGTTCTCCGCGGACCAGGGGAAGGCGGGATCGTTTATCCAGACGTGGGTATGGGGGTCGATGATGCGCATGGATCTCGTATTGTGATCAACGGGTCCGTACAAACTTCTGCAACCGGGCATCGGCCTGGACTTCACCGACGTAGAGGTCGCCGCGGGAGTCCATCCAGATGCCGTGGGGACATCCGGCAAACTCGCCCGGCCGGTCGCTGCGCCGCCCACCTCCCCAGCTGCTGACGAGGTCGCCGTCAAGAGTGTATACACCCACCTGCTGGTCGAGTTCGGCCACGTATACGATATCCTCTTCCGGATCGAAGAAGGTGGTGTCGGGCTTGCCGGGAACGGCGCGTTCCTCGAGGTAGTTTCCTTCCAGGTCGAAGAGCTGGATGCGTTCGTTGGTGCGATCGCATGCCCAGAGCCGGTCGTAGCGGTCGATGCGGACGCAATGGCTGAGTTCGAACTGGCCCGGAGCCGAGCCCCAGCTTCCCCAGGAGTGAATGTGGCGGCCCTCGCCGTCGTAATGGTGGATTCGGGCATTCTCGTAGCCGTCGGACACGTAGATGTCGCCGTTCGGCGCGACGACGGCATCGGTGGGCTTCCGAAAAGGATCGCCGTCCGTCGCCCCGGGGACGCCGGGCATGCCGATCACCCTCACCTGGTTTCCATCGCGGTCGAACTTGCGGACGCAGTGATCCAGCCAGTCGGTGAGGTAGAGGTTGTCCTCGCCGTCGATGTAGATACCGTGCGCATCTTTGAGTATGCCGTCGCCGATCGTCTTGATGAACTGTCCATCGCGGTCGAACACGATTAAAGGATGCTCGCTCCTCGAGTACACGTACACCCGGTCCTGCGAATCGCACGCCACGCCCGTAATCCAGCCGAAGGACCAGCCCTCCGGCAGGCTGTACCAGTTCTCCTGCAATTCGTAGGTATACGCGCCGCTGCCGAAACTCATGGGAATGCCTCTTTCACGTTGTCGTTTCGTATTAATATGGATCGTATTAATGCGGTTATTTACAGTGATGGTCAGTTACGCAATGAAGACGCGTACGACTACGTGTCGCAACGCTGACCGCCCGGATTCTGGAATGCCGTCTCGACGGCAGAATACAGATGGACGATCCAGCCGTAACCCAGCATCCACAGCATGACCGCGAGGACGAAATGGATGACGGCGGCCGGCCTGCGGCCCTGGTACAACTGCCCCAATCCGGGGACGACCAGACTGAATACCATGGCGCCAAACCTGGTGCCCAGGGGGGAGCCTCAAAGCATGATGGTTCTCCTTAAGGTGCCTGCGCAACCCGGTGGGCCTGCCTGGGATTGCGGCGCTGTTCCTCGAGGGCTGCGACCCAGCTGTCCGCCCAAGCCTGGTGATCGGTCAGTACGCGCTCAGGATTCGATCGGCTCCGAACGCAGAAGTCGGGAAAGAAAGGCCGGCCCGTCGGCGCGCCATAGGCCACGTACCGCAGGTCCAGGCTCCAGCGCACGTCCCATTCGGTCAGGTTCGGTGTGGACCGGTGAGGCGTATACTGGCTCAGGAAGACGACCCCGCCCTTGCGCACTTCGGCCGGTTCCGCCTCGGTCTCGGGCATGAGGTCGGGTTTGATGCGCGTGCCCGCGTCAGATACGTGGTCGAGATGACCGGTTTGAATCACGTCCGGGATCACCTCCAGGCATCCCCGTTCCACCGTGGCGTCCACCAGTGGCAGCCAGCAGGTCAGCGCCAGGGTCCGGTCCGACTCCGCCCAGCTCACCCCCGAATCCTGGTGCCAGGGCACATTGTACGACGGGCTGGCGTCCAGCCGCGACGGCGGCTTGGCCCGGATGTGCTGGATGGGCGAGCACGTGATGTCGGGGCCGACGAAGGATTCCACGGCGTCGAGCAGGTTGTCGTTCCGAAGGAAGTCGAAGACTGGTTCCGCCCGCAGA
>JAPPBT010000002.1 GCA_026702745.1 Gemmatimonadota bacterium | reverse complement strand
GATCGTGCCGATGTTCACGTGGGGCTTGGTACGCTCGAATCTTTCCTTCGACATGCTGCAAATCCTCCAGATAATAAACCGTTATGCGCCGCCGCGAATCTTTTCCAGTATCTCCTGCTTGATTTGCTCGGGTACTTCCGCGTAATGCGAGAACTGCATGGTGGACACGGCCCGTCCCTGCGTGGCGGAACGGAGCGCCGTCGCGTAGCCGAACATCTCGCTTAAGGGAACGGTGGCCGCCACGACCTGCGCGTCCGTCCGGGGAATGATCCCGCCGATTCGTCCCCGGCGTGCGTTCAGATCGCCGACCACGGTGCCCACGTATTCGCTGGGGACCGCAACTTCCACGTCCATGACCGGTTCCAGCAACGCGGGTTCGGCCTTGCGCATGCCGTCCTGGAAGGCCATGGAGGCCGCCACCTTGAAGGCAACCTCGGAAGAATCGACTTCGTGGTAGGAACCGTCGTACAGGGTGACCTTCACGCCCTGCACCGTGTATCCGGCGAGCACGCCGTTATGGGCGGCTTCCCGGACGCCGGCCTCGACAGAAGAGATGAACTCCCGCGGGATGACCCCGCCGACGATGCCGTTCACGAATTCCACGCCGTCCCCGTCCTTCACTGGCTCCATCTCGAGCCACACGTGCCCGAACTGCCCGCGTCCGCCCGACTGCCGCACGAACCGGCCTTCGCTCTTTATGGCCGTGCCGATGGTTTCCCGGTAGGCGACCTGGGGACGCCCCACGTTCGCTTCCACGCGGAACTCCCTCAGCATGCGGTCCACCAGGATCTCGAGGTGCAGCTCGCCCATGCCGGAGATGATCAGCTGGCTGGTTTCTTCATCGGTATGTACGCGGAAAGTGGGGTCTTCTTCGGAGAGCTTCTGGAGGGACTGGCTGAGCTTTTCTTCGTCCGCCCGGGTCTTGGGTTCGACCGCGACGGACATCACGGGCTTGGGAAACTCCATCGCTTCGAGGGCGATGGGCCACTCGGGATCGCAAAGCGTATCGCCCGTCGCTACGTCCTTAACGCCCACCAGCGCGACGATATCGCCCGCTTCCGCCGCCTTGAGCTGTTCCCGCTTGTTGGCGTGCATCTGCAGGATCCGGCTGATCCGCTCGCGTCGGCCGGTACGGGTATTCAGCACGTAACAGCCGGCAGGCAGCGTGCCGGAATAGATCCGGTAGAAGGCCAGCTTGCCGACGTGGGGATCGGTCATGATCTTGAAGGCTACGCCGGACAGCGGCGCGTCAGGCACGCTCTCCCGCGTTTCCTGTTCGCCGGTCAACGTGTTCTTGCCCGTGACCGGTGGTACGTCCTGGGGCGACGGCAGGTAGTCGACGATCGCGTCGAGCAGCGCCTGGACGCCCTTGTTGCGGAAGGACGAGCCCACCAGGACGGGGATCAGGCTGACCGACAGCGTGGCCCGGCGTATGGCGCCCTGCAATTCGGAAGCCGTCGGTTCCTCGCCGGCCAGGTAGGTCTCCATCAGTTCCTCGTCCACCTCGGCGAGGCTCTCGATCAGCTTGCTCCGGTGTTCCGCGGCATAGTCGGCCAGGTCTTTCGGTATTTCGTGCTCGTCGTAGGTGGCGCCCATGTTGTCTTCGTGGTAGCTGCGGGCTTTCATGGTGACCAGGTCGATGGACCCGGTAAACAGGTCGCCTGCGCCGATGGGCAACTGGATCGGGATGGCGTTGGCCCCGAGCCTTTCGTGTATCATGTCGACGACCTGGTGGAAGTCCGCCCCGACGCGGTCGATCTTGTTCACGTAGGCGATGCGGGGCACGCCGTACTTGTCGGCCTGCCGCCACACGGTCTCGGACTGCGGCTCGACGCCGCCCACGGCACAAAAAATCGCCACGGAGCCGTCAAGCACACGCAGCGATCGTTCCACCTCGACCGTGAAGTCGACGTGACCGGGCGTATCGATGATATTGATCCGGTGGTCGCGCCAGAAGGACGTCGTGGCCGCGGACGTGATCGTGATACCCCGTTCGCGCTCCTGCTCCATCCAGTCCATGGTCGCGGCGCCGTCGTGGACCTCGCCCATACGCCGCACGCGTCCCGTGTAATAGAGGATGCGTTCGGTGGTGGTCGTCTTGCCCGCGTCGATATGGGCCATGATCCCGATGTTCCTGGTCTTTTCCAGGTTCGATTCGGAAGCTTGCTTGCGGTGTGCTTCGGACATTTTCTCTTTCGGCTTGATCGTTGTTTCAGTCACTGCGTTATCAACCTCATAAAGTACGGATCATCGTGAGGGATGATCCGTTTTTACTGTTTCGACGTGATATCGATACGCCGCTACCACCTGTAATGGGCGAAGGCCCGGTTCGCTTCCGCCATTCGGTACGTCTCTTCCTTTCGGCGGACGGCGGCGCCCTCCCCCTTGGCGGCGGCGGTAAACTCTCCCGCCAGGCGCTCGAACATGTTCTTCTCGGAACGGGCCCGTGCGGCTTCTATGGTCCAACGGATCGCCATGGCCCGTTGCTGGTCTTCCCGCACTTCCACGGGAACCTGGTAGGTCTGGCCGCCTACCCGACGGGACTTGACATGCACGACGGGGCCGACAATCTTGATCGCCTTCTCGAACACGGGCAGCGGTTCCTGGCTCGTGCGTTCTTCGATCAGATCGAGGGCCTGGTAGAATACGCGTTCCGCGACGCTCTTCTTCCCCTTGCGCATCAATCCGTTAATGAACTTGGAAACCAGTACGCTGTTGTACTTCCAGTCCGGCTCCGGTTCCCGTCTTACGACTTCTTTCCTTCTTGCCATCTCATGCTCCCGAACTTGCGTTTCGACCAGATTATGCTTTGTGCCTACTTGGGTTTCTTGGTCCCGTATTTCGATCGCCCGTTACGCCGGTCGGGCACCCCGCTGGCGTCCAGCGCGCCGCGAATGATGTGGTACCGCACACCGGGCAGGTCCTTCACCCGACCGCCCCGGACCAGGACGATATTGTGCTCCTGAAGGTTATGGCTCTCGCCTGGAATGTAACAGGTGGCCTCAATGCCGTTCATCAGGCGGACGCGGGCGATTTTCCTCAAGGCCGAATTCGGCTTCTTGGGCGTCTGCGTCTTCACCTGCAGGCAATTGCCCCGTTTCTGGGGGCTGCCGCGCAAGGCGGGCGATTTCGTCTTGCGCTGCGACTTCTTCCTGCCGTGCCGTATGAGCTGGTTAATCGTTGGCATTTCCGCCCAACCTTCCCTGTTTTACCGACCCGGACAAGCCTGTGAAACACGGGTTTCAGGAGCCCGGTCAAATCGCATTTCCCCCAAAAGCCATAGGTGGGGAAATTTAATCAGTTCCGTTTACAGTGTCAAGCGCTTTTTGCCAAAAAAACGAGCGCCGCCGTCATCCAGGCGGCGCCCGGTCCTGGCCTGCTTCTTCACTCGCGTCAGACGGTTTCCACGGGCGGCGGTTCGGCCTCGGCCACGTTCTGTACGGTTTCGGAGGTCTCGGCCTCTGCTTCCGCGCTTACCGATTCCCCGTCTGCGCTCGCCGCTTCGGCTTCCGCGCTCACCGCTTCGGCTTCCGCGGTCGCGGCTTCCGCGGTCGCGGCTTCCGCTTCTGTACGCTTCGCTTCGGCTTCCGCGGTCGCTGCTTCAGCGTCTCCGTTCACCGTTTCGGCGTCGAAAAGGGGCTCCGGTTCGATGACCGGCGGTTCGATCTCGTTGCCCTCTTCGTCCACGAGCCGCATCTGGCTGTACCGGTCCAGCCCCGTACCCGCGGGAATCAGGTGCCCCATGATCACGTTCTCCTTCAGTCCGAGGAGCGCGTCCCGCTTGCCGTTGATGGCCGCTTCGGTCAGCACGCGCGTAGTTTCCTGGAAGGCCGCCGCGGAGACGAAGCTCTCGGTACTCAGCGCGGCCTTGGCGATGCCCAGCAGAAGCGGCTGGTTCGTCGCCGGATCGCCGCCTTCGCGCAGCACGCGGTCGTTCTCCCACTGGAAGCGGGTGCGGTCCACGGCCTCGCCCTTCAGAAACTCCGTGTCGCCCGGGTCGTCCACCTTGACCTTCTGGAGCATCTGGCGCACGATGACTTCCACGTGCTTGTCGTTGATGCTCACGCCCTGCATGCGGTAGACTTCCTGGATCTGGTTCACCAGGTATTCCTGAACGGCGTTCACCCCCTGGATCTCGAGAATGTCGTGGGGGTCGATCGACCCTTCGGACAGGGGTTCGCCAGCCTGCACCCGGTCGCCGTCGCGCACGCTGAGATGGCGGCCCTGGGGGATCAGGTATTCCTGTTCCGACCCGTCGTCGGCGCGGACGAGGAGGCGGTGGGAGCGCCGGACGATGCCGGCGACCTTCACGACGCCGTCCACCTTCGCCACCGTGGCGGGATCGCGCGGCCGGCGCGCCTCGAAGAGTTCGGCGACGCGCGGCAGGCCGCCGGTGATGTCCCGGGTCCGGCCGATGGAGCGCGGAATGCGCGCGAGGACCGTGCCGGGCTGCACGTAGGTGCGTTCGGTATTGCTCTGGTCCGTGAACTCGGTGACGAGCAGGTGGGCGCCGGTGGGCAGGTTGTATTCGTCCTTCTTCTTGCCCTTGGCGTCCGCGATGTAGATCCGCGGATGGAGCGCCCTGGATCCACGGTTCTCCGTGATCACCTTCTGCCGCATGCCCGTGGTGTCGTCCAGCTGTTCACGCAGCGTCTCTCCCGCCACGACGTCTTCGAGCTGCACGTGGCCGGCCTTGACGGCGATGATCGGGATATTGTAGGGGTTCCATTCGAACAGGGCCTGGTTCTCCTCGACGACGTCGCCGTCCTCCGTGAGCATGACCGCGCCGTAGGGGATGAAGAAGTGGGCCCGACGGTTGTCGTCGGCGTCCAGGATGGTAATCTCGCCGGCCCGGCCGATGACGACGGGGAGGCCGTTCTCCTGGGTGACGGTCTCCACCGCGGTGAAGACCACCTTGCCCGCCTGCTTCGTGGTAATCTTGTTCTGCGTGGCGTCGCGACTCGCGATCCCGCCGATATGGAAGGTGCGGAGCGTCAGCTGCGTACCCGGTTCGCCGATGCTCTGCGCCGCCATGACGCCGACGGCCTCGCCCATTTCCACCATGGAGCCCGTGGCGAGGTTCCGGCCGTAGCACCGGGCGCACACGCCGCGCTTGGTCTCGCAGGTCAGCACGGACCGGATGTGCACGGTCTCGCTCATCTCCGCGTCGGGATCGGCAGAATACTGCACGCCGCCCCGCTGTTCGATGAGGTCGGCCACTTCCTCGTTGATCTCCTCGCCCGCGGCCGTGAGCAGTTCCCGCGTGATGGGGTCGTAGATGTCGTCCAGCACGACCCGGCCCAGTACCCGGTCGCCCAGCGGTTCCATGACGTTCTCGCCCTCTTTCAGGGCGCCGATCTCGATGCCGCGGATCGTGCCGCAGTCCGCCTCGGTGATGATCACGTTCTGCGCCACGTCCACCAGCCGCCGGGTCAGGTAGCCGGCGTCCGCGGTCTTGAGGGCCGTGTCGGCCAGTCCCTTGCGCCCGCCGTGACTGGAGGTGAAGTACTCGAGGACCGTAAGCCCTTCCTTGAGGTTGGACAGGATGGGCGTCTCGATGTACTCGCCGACCTGTCCGACGACCTTCCGCTGGGGCTTGGCCATGAGGCCGCGCATGCCGCACAGCTGTCCCACCTGGTCCAGCTTGCTCCGCGCGCCGGAGGCCATCATCATGTAGAAGGGATTGAAGCCGTCGTCCGACTGCTCCAGCGTGGTCTCGACGACCTCGTTCAGCTTCGTCCGCGTGTGCTGCCACACGTCGATCACCTTGTTGTAGCGCTCGCCCTCGGTGATGGCGTGGCCCTCGTACTGTTCCTGGATGGACAGCACCTCGGCTTCCGCGTCACTGATCATCTGCGCCTTCTCGTCGGGGATGACCACGTCGTCGATGCCCGAGGTCAGGCCCGAAAGGGTCGCGTAGTGGAAACCCAGCCGCTTGACTTCGTCGAGGAGCACGCACGTGCGGTAGTTCCCCAGCTGGCGGTATACGGTGGCCACCATGTCCCGGATGGCCGAGCTGTCGAACACCTCATTCTGGAAGCCGATCTCCGGGGGCAGGATCTGGTTGAAGATGACCCGGCCGACGGTCGTTTCCATCATCTTGCCCTCGTGGCGCAGCTTGATGATGGCATGGAGATCCACGAGGTCGTTGTCGAAGGCGAGCATCACCTCGGAAACGCTCGAGAAGATCTTGCCTTCGCCCCGGCAGCCCGTGAGTTCCTTGGTCAGGTAGTAGCATCCCAGGACGATGTCCTTGCTGGGCGCGCAGATCGGCTGCCCGTTCTTCGGATCGAGGATGTTGTTCGAGGACAGCATCAGTACCCGGGCCTCGATCTGGGCCTCGAAGGACATGGGGACGTGCACCGGCATCTGGTCGCCGTCGAAGTCCGCGTTGAAGGCTTCGCAGACGAGCGGGTGGATGCGGATGGCCTTGCCTTCCACGAGCACCGGCATGAACGCCTGGATACCCAGCCGGTGCAGCGTGGGCGCCCGGTTCAGCAGGACCGGGTGGTCCTTGATGATCTCCTCGAGGATGTCCCAGACCTCGGGCTCCTCGCGTTCCACGATCTTCTTCGCGCTCTTGACCGTCTGCACGAAGCCCTTGTCTTCCAGCCGCTGGATGATGAAGGGCTTGAAGAGTTCCAGGGCGATGTTCTTGGGCAGCCCGCACTGGTGGATCTTGAGCTCGGGTTCCACCACGATCACGGAACGGCCCGAGTAGTCCACCCGCTTGCCGAGCAGGTTCTGGCGGAAACGCCCCTGCTTGCCCTTGAGCAGGTCCGAGAGGGACTTGAGGGACCGGTTCCCGTCGCCCCGCACGGCCCGCGAGCGCCGGCCGTTGTCGAGCAGCGCGTCCACCGCTTCCTGCAGCATCCGCTTCTCGTTGCGCAGGATGACGTCCGGCGCGCGGATCTCGAGCAGTTTCTTGAGCCGGTTGTTCCGGTTGATGACGCGCCGGTACAGGTCGTTGAGATCGGAGGTGGCGAACCTTCCGCCTTCCAGGGGCACCAGCGGCCGCAGATCGGGGGGGATGACCGGCAGCACTTCCATGATCATCCATTCGGGCCGGTTGCCGTCGGAGTCCGGTCCGTTGGAGTTCCGGAACGCCTCGACCACCTTCAGCCGCTTCAGCGCGTCGTTCTTCCGCTGTACCGACGTTTCCATCCGTACCCGGGTCCGCAGTTCGACGGAAAGCTCTTCGATGTCGATCTCGGCCAGCAGGCGGCGCAGGGCGCCCGCGCCCATGTCCGCCTCGAACTCATGGCCCGCCTCCTCGAGGTCCATGAAGGTGTCCTGGTCGATGATCTCGCCGATCTGGTACTCGGTGTCTCCCGGGTCCAGCATGACGTAGGACTCGTAATAGATCACCCGTTCCAGGTTCCTGATGGAGAGGTTCAGCAGGTTGCCGATGCGGCTGGGGGGCGACTTGAAATACCAGATATGGCAGACCGGAACGGCCAGCTCGATGTGTCCGAGCCGTTCCCGCCGCACCTTCGCCTGCGTGACTTCCACGCCGCACCGGTCGCATATGACGCCGCGGTAACGGATCCGCTTGTACTTGCCACAGTTGCACTCCCAGTCCTTCACGGGACCGAAGGTGCGTTCGCAGAAGAGGCCGTCGCGTTCCGGCTTGAACGTCCGGTAGTTGATGGTTTCCGGTTTCGTCACTTCCCCGTAGGACCACCTGCGGATCGTTTCGGGGGAGGCCAGCTGTATCCGGATCGTGCTGCGGTTCTTGGGCTGCTTGTGCATTAGATCGACCACTGGTGACACCTCCTGATCATTATCGTCGCTGCAAGCCTTAAGGTCGGCATGTCGGCGACCGGAGCTTCTCCCGGAACGCCGTGGTGAGGTGTTAACCGTTTCATTCTTCGAGCTGGACGTCCAGGGCCAGGCTCTGGAGTTCCTTGACGAGAACGTTGAAGGACTCCGGTATCCCCGGTTCCGGCGGGTTGTCGCCCTTGACGATGGCCTCGTACAGCCGGGAACGGCCGTTGACGTCGTCCGACTTCACGGTCAGCATCTCCTGCAGCGTATACGAAGCGCCGTAGGCCTGCAGGGCCCAGACCTCCATTTCGCCGAAACGCTGGCCGCCGAACTGGGCCTTACCGCCGAGCGGCTGCTGCGTAACCAGGGAATAGGGACCGATCGACCGGGCATGGATCTTGTCCTCGACCAGGTGGTTCAGCTTCATGACGTACATGTAGCCGACCGTGACTTCCTTGTCGAAGGGCAGACCCGTCTTGCCGTCGAAGAGCGTGCTCTTTCCTGATTCGGGCAGGCCGGCGTCGTCCAGCGCCTTCTTGATCTCGTCGATGGACGCCCCGTCGAACACCGGGGTCGCGATATACCTGCCCTCTTCCCTGGCGACCCATCCGATGTGGATCTCCATGATCTGGCCGAGATTCATCCGGCCCGGAACGCCGAGTGGATTCAGGATAATGTCTATGTGGCGTCCGTCGGGCAGGTAAGGCATGTCCTCTTCCGGGACGATTTTCGCCACCACGCCCTTGTTCCCGTGCCGGCCGGCCATCTTGTCGCCCACGGAGAGCTTTCTCTTCTTGGCCACGTACACCTTGACCAGTTGAATCACGCCGGGGGCCAGCTCGTCGCCGCGCCGGATCTTCTCCTGCTCGCGTTCCAGCTGGTTCTCGATTTCCCGGATGTTCTTGGCCGAAGCCTGGATCACCTTCCGGACCTGTTCGTTCAGGGCCGCGTTGACCACCCACCGCTCACTCTGGATGATCCGGTCGAATTCGAGTTCCGCCAGCCGGCTGTCCGTGTACTTCCGCTTGGCCGGGACCACGACTTCGTCGGTCTCTCCGTCCCGCAGCTCGACGCACACCTTGCCCTTGAGCAGTTCCTTGAGCTTGTCGTTGCGCGTCTCCTTGACCTGGTCGATGCGCTGCTGGTAGTCGCGCTCGAGTTCGCGCAGGGTCTCCCGTTCCTTCTCGCGGGCGACGCTGTCGCTGTCCTTGCGGCTGTAGAGTCGGGTGTCGATGACAATGCCCTGCATGCCCGGAGGCGCCTTCAGGGAGGCGTCCCGCACGTCGCCGGCCTTCTCGCCGAAGATGGCGCGCAGCAGGCGTTCCTCCGGAGACAGCTCCCGTTCGCCCTTCGGGGTCACCTTGCCCACGAGGATGTCGCCGGGCCCCACCTCGGCGCCGATCCGGATGATGCCGGATTCGTCCAGGTTGCGGACGGCGTCCTCGCTCACGTTGGGGATCTCGCAGGTGAACTCCTCGGTGCCTACCTTCGTCTCGCGGGCGGGAAGCTCGAATTCGGTGATGTGGATGGAAGAGAAGATATCCTGCTTGACCAGTCTTTCGCTGACGACGATGGCGTCTTCGAAATTGTATCCTTCCCAGGACATGAATGCGGTCAGCACGTTGCGGCCAAGGGCGAGTTCACCCTGGTCCGTGGCGGGTCCGTCCGCGAGTACCTGCCCCGCTTCCACGCGGGCACCGGTCTGCACGATCGGCTTCTGGTTGATACAGGTCTCCTGGTTCGATTTCTTGAATTTGGTCAGCGGGTACACGTCGGGCGGCGTGTCGAAGAGATCGGAATCATCGGTGTCGTCCGGCGACACCGTGATCATGTCGGCCGAGACTTGCGTCACGGTCCCGCTCTGCCTGGCGACCACCACCGCGCCCGAATCCACGGCGACCTTCCGCTCCATGCCGGTGCCCACGAGGGGCGCCTCGGTGCGCAGGAGGGGTACGGCCTGCCGCTGCATGTTGGAGCCCATGAGGGCCCGGTTGGCGTCGTCGTGTTCCAGGAAGGGGATCAGGGCCGCGGACACGCCGAGGATCTGCTTGGGCGAGACATCCATGTAGTCGACCTCGGCGGGGTCGACCAGCTTGATGTCTCCCTTGTTGCGCGTGGGGATGCGGCCGACGATGCGTCCTTCTTCGTCCAGCGAAATCGCGGCCTGCGCGATCATGTAGTCCTCTTCCTGATCGGCCGACAGGTAGTCGATCTTCTCGGTGATCCGGCCTTTCTCGACCCTGCGGTAGGGCGTCTCGATGAAGCCGAACCGGTTGATCCTGCCGTAGGTGCCCATGTAGGCGATCAGGCCGATGTTCGGACCTTCCGGCGTCTCGATGGGACAGATGCGCCCGTAGTGGGTATGGTGCACGTCGCGGACCTCGAAACTGGCGTGCGACCGGTCCAGGCCGCCCGGGCCGAGTGAACTGAGCCTGCGCTTGTGCGTCAGTTCGGCCAGGGGGTTGGTCTGCTCCATGAACTGCGACAGCTGGCTGCTGCCGAAGAACGCGGCGATCACGGACGAGACCGTCCGGGCGTTCACCAGGTCCTGGGGCGTGATCGAATCGGCGTCGTGGAGGCTGATCCGGTCCCGGATGGTCCGGGACATGCGGGTCAGTCCGGTATTGAACTGCTGGGCGAGGAGTTCGCCCACGGACCGCGTCCGCCGGTTGCCCAGGTGGTCGATGTCGTCGGTGACGCCTTCGCCCCGCCGCAGTTTCAGCAGGTAGTCGATGATGGCGATGAAGTCGTTCGCCGTCAGGATGGTCGTATCGATCGGCACGTCCAGGTTCAGGCGCTTGTTGAGCCGGTGGCGCCCGACGGCCGCCAGGTTGTACCGCTTCTGGTTGAAGAACATGCGGTCCATCAGGGCCTGGGCCGTTTCCAGGTTGGGCGGATCGCCCGGCCGCAGCAGGCTGTACATCTTGGACAGCGCTTCTTCCGACGTGGAGGTCGTGTCCTTCTTGAAGGTATTGGCCAGGACATCCGGCTCCCGGGTCGGGTCCATCCGGACGATCTTGACCTTGGCCGGGTGGCCGTTCCCTTCGGCCAGCGTTTCCGCCAGCGCTTCCGTGAGCGGTTCGCCGCTCTCGGCAACGATCTCGCCGGTCTTCTTGTCGACCACCGGCGCACCGATGCTCCGGCCGACCAGTTCGGCAGCCTTGTTGGACCGGACGTCGTCGAACTCGTAGAACAGCTGGTAGATTTCTTCGTTGCTTTCGTAGCCCAGGGCCCGCAGCAGCAGCGTCACGGGAAATTTCCGCTTCCGGTCTATGTGCACGAAGAGCACGTCGTTCACGTCCAGGCTGAACTCCAGCCAGGTGCCGTGCTCGGGAATGATGCGGGCGGAATAAAGCTGCTTGCCGTTGGGGTGGGTCTCTTCGGAAAAGAACACGCCGTAGGAACGCTGCAACTGGGACACGATGACCCGTTCGGCGCCGTTGATGATGAAGGTGCCCTTCTCCGTGATCAGGGGGAGCTCGCCGAGGAAGACGGTCTGCTCGATGATGTCCTTGACCTTCCTGTTTTCGGCTTTTGCGTTCTTGCTGTCGGCCGTTTTCTTGCCGTCCCCCTCCTCGCGGATCACCAGGCGCAGCCGCGCCTTCAGGGGGATCGCGTAGGTCATGCCCCGTTCCTGGCACTCGAGCACGGTATACTTGGGCTCGCCGAGCATGTACTCGATGAACTCGAGCGAGAAATGTTCGTGGATATCCGTGATGGGGAAAATGTCGAGGAAAACGGCCTGCAGGCCCTGGTTCAGGCGTTCGGAAACGGGCACGTCGGCCTGCAGAAACGCGTTGAAGGAATCTATCTGGACCGCCAGAAGATTCGGCATTTCGATGATGGAGGGCAGTTTGGAATAATCGTGGCGTGTGATCTGGGTATTATCCATCGGCTGACCACTTCCTTTCGGCAGGGAGGTGAATAGTACCCGCGGACGAAAGGCAACGACCCCGTGCGCGTGACGGGATCGCCGCACTTGCCGCGCGGACCCGGTCCTGGCTTTCCTTCCCGCCTATTTGAGTTCGACTGTTCCGCCCGCTTCTTCGATCTGCTTCTGAATGTCGTCGGCTTCTTCTTTCGGGACACCCTCCTTAAGTGCGCCGGGAACGCCGTCAACCAGCGCCTTGGCCTCTTTCAGCCCCAGGCCCGTGATCGCGCGCACGACCTTGATGACCTGGATCTTCTTGTCGCCGAAACCGGTCAGCACGACGTCGAAGCTGTCTTTTTCCTCCTCCACCGGCGCGGCCGCGTCTGCGGCGCCGGGTGCGGCGACAGCCACCGTTGCCGCGGCTGAAACACCGAACTTGTCTTCGAGCGTCTTCACGAGATCATTCAATTCCAGCACCGTCAGCTGTTCAATCTGATCTACGATATCGGACACGGCCATGATTCATACCTCCATTGGATTTAAGGGATACTGCCGTTAATGTTCTCGATGTGCTGCTCAACGCTCCTGCTGCGAAGCCTTCTGCTGCGATACGGCCGACAGGGTGCGGACCAGGCCGCCCAGTACGCCGGACAACGTGAATACCAGACCGTTGATCGGCGCTGCGATGCCGCCGACGGTCTTGGCCAGCAGTTCGTCTCTGCCGGGCAGCTTTGAAAGCGTCACGGCCTGCGCGGCGTCGATGATCTCGCCGGTCAGGAACCCGCCCTTGATGCGGGGACGTTCTTCGTGGTCCTTGCCGAAATCGATGATGACCTTCGCCGGGGCCACCGGGTCGGCCGACATAACGAGCGCCGTCGGTCCGTCCAGGGTCTCGCCAAGGTCGGGCAGGCCCGAGCCCGCGCCGGCGAGGCGCGTCCGCGCGTTCTTGATGACGCGGCACTCCACGGACTCCGCCCGCAA
>JAPPBT010000001.1 GCA_026702745.1 Gemmatimonadota bacterium | reverse complement strand
CACCGCCCTGGACCACGCCGAGCGCCTTGTGGGGGAACTCCTGGATGCCTACCATGGGCAGTTCGGATATTTTCCTGTCAGCCATGGACTAGCCTCTATCGTATACCATGTTGTCGCCGCCCTCGGTAAAAAGGGCGTCGCCGTTTTCCGCGAGCAGCTTGCCGCTGCGGGCGGGCAATGTTATGGATCCGACGCCGGCCTTCAGCCACCAGAAGACGATCAATGCCGCTCTCATGGTCAGAATATCCCTATGATCACGGTGGCCAGCGTCGTTTCAGCATGGTCCAGGATCCTTCTCACGCCGACCAATCCGCTGCCGGGCCCTGTAATCGAGGCACCGCCGGCCAGCGTCACGGTTTCGAGTGTGCCGTCAGCGTACTCCACCCGCAGAGTGCCCTGGGCGGACGTGCCGTTGGCCACAGCGAAGAACCCGTGGCCGGGCAACGTGTAATCGGCGTTGCCCAGGGTAATACTCCTGCGCCCCCTGAAGCATGGCAGCGGATCGTCTCTTCTGTCGAGGTTTGGGCTTGGCATTGTCTTACACTCCTGCTGGCATGATCGTCCGGCGCATAAGCCCGGCCGTATCGGGCACTATCTCGATGTCGATGTTGTCGATGGCGCCCAGGCCGCCCCGCGAATCGACCACCACGGCGCCGATCGCAAGGTCGAGGCCGGCGCGCTCTTCCCACTCGTCATCATCCACCTCGGTCATCAGGCGCACATCGCCGGCGCGGATGAAGGTCAGTCCCAGCTCTTCGGCCTCGAGGACGCCCAGGGCGGATCCCGCCCAGATCCTGAAGGCGTGGGCCCTGTCGACCGAACCGCCGCGAAACCACTGCAGCGAATAGGAAAACGTATAGCTCATGAATGCATCCTGTTCGTCCGGCGCCGTATCGTTCAACCTTGCCCAGGCGTGACCGTCTGCGCGCGCGCGCACCAGGAGGCACGTAGCGTAGGCATCCTCCGGAGAGGGCCCATTGCTGCGTCCAGGGATGACCAGCTGGCGGTCCAGTTCGGATCCGGAAGCCACCCACCTGCGCACGGAGCGCTCGAGGGTTGTCGACGTAGGGGCAATCATGCCGCTCTCCTGATGGCCATGAGCTCCCTGAAGGCGCCCCAGTCGTCCACCATGATTACTCTGTACTCGGTCCCGTTCTCGGCCGGGTACCTGACCACGTCGCCGTCGGCTTCGCCTTCGCGGACCGCATCGGAAGATTCCAGGGTCCAGAACTTCCTGGCCTCCGACAGCCTCAGGCCTTCGGGCAGCTGCTCGCGGTCCTCGCCAGTAACGGGCGCAGTGACAACGAGGATCTGCGTCTCCGTCTCGGCGCCGGGCACCCACTCGCCGTGCTCGTTGCGATCGCCGTCCGCGGTCTTGACGATCACGGCCGCCTCGGTCAGGTAGCTCGAGCGCAGTGCCTGCGCTACGCTCTGGGAGATCTGGCTGCTCATAGCTTCACGGTCCTGTAGGTCACCGCCGTCCGCATCGTTCCGGTATCAATCAGGGGGTTCGTCTTGGGCTTCTTCCGTGCCAGGGTCGATGGCGCATTGGGCGGCTCGCGCAGCTCCACGATCCGCTCCTGGATGGCCTGCTGTACGATCTCGCCGATCTCGTCGCCCAGGGCGTCGCCCACCACCAGGGTCTCGCCCTCCACGTTATCCTTCAGGTGTTCGAAGACCCGTTCCTTGGCAATGCCGAGGGCCTGGCGGAAAAAGGGCCGCTCCGGGACGAGTGTCTTGCCGTCCCGCGTCCTGGTGCCGAACTCGTTCTTGGCGGCCACCGCGGCCACGGGCGTCCCGTCGGGGTACTTGGCCGTGGAGAAGAACCCGATTTCGATCTCGTCCACGCCGATCGCCGTCAGGGCTCTCCTCAAGCTCCGCTGCAGCCTGCGTCCACCCGTTACAGGCATAGCCCGCCTCCATCGTAGCTAGAACACCCTGGCGGTTATTACCAGGGGCGGCGTGCGTCGCTCCAGCGCCAGGAACCGCTGGCCGTACCTGGTCGACGTGAAGAACGACTCGGGCCCGTCCTGGGCCTGCGTGACGTAGGAGACCCGTATCGGCCCCACGCCCTCGCTCTTGACCTCACCCTTCGTAACCTGGCCGGCGGATGCTTGGCGATCGAGCTCATACAGGTGCGCGATCACGTATAGCGTCGCCAGCTTGCGGACGTTGTGAATCTGTACGGCCTCGGCGATCAGCCTGTCGAGGTCGTCGTCCGTCAGTACATCCGAACCTATATCCGGAAACTGGGAGCGGAACTCGTCCCGGGTCGGGGTAGGCAAGGGCGAAACCCTCTCAAGCACCCGAAGGTGGTTTACCAATCGTACTGCGGGCGGGGCAGTTCGCGGTCTGCCCCATTATGGCTGGTAGATCCGCCCGCATCAGCGTGCGCTGTGCGCAGTCCGGAAACCGCGCGAGCGGTTAGATACCGTCGAAGTAGAAGATGGCCGTCGGGCGCTTCACGTTCAGCCCGCTGATCTTGTACTCCATTGGGCTGCAGACCGTGTAACCCTTGTTGATCGTGGTCAGGATCCGCGGGTAGATGGGAATGGCCATCTCCATGACACGGCGGTCGTTGACGGTCACGATCATGCGGTCGGTACTGGATGCCCCGGCCCCTTTGAGCTCCTGGACGGCCTTGAGCATGGGCGTCTCGCCCGTGTACTCGCTCCAGGCGTTGTGGAGCTGGATGTACTGCCAGATCGACCTGTCGGCGTTGTCCCCGATGGGGTCCGACGTGATGATGTTGAACTGGTCGATCGGCAGGTAGATGGTGAGTCCGGAGCGAATCGTCCGCCCGAACACCTCGGCCGTGGCACTGATGACCTGGTTGATGGCGGCCGTAACGAAGTTCCGGATGGCCTCAGACGTGGAGCCGCTGAAATCGACGGGACGCAGGTCCGTGTTGGAGTGCGAGCTGTCGATCTTGGTCACGGCGCCACTGCCCGTCGTCTTCAGGTTGGTGAGGCCCTGAAATCCCCGGTCCTTGTCACCCAAGAGGCCGACCATCTCGATGTGGTCCAGCGCCCCCTGCATGCCCGCTTCCACCGTTTCGGAGTCGAGCGGCACGCCGGCCAGCATGGCCCTGCGCAGGTCCTCCATCGTCCACTCGGGGATGATGCCTGCATACTCCAGGCCGTAGGGCACCAGCCGGACGCCCACGTTGGCGGACGGTGCGGAGGTGCCGTCGTTGTCGATGAACTGGCCCAGGCCGGCCCGGTCGACCACTCGGTAGGCGTAGGTCGCCGCTCCCTCGGGGACATCGGTCACCAGGGGGATGAACTCGGGCAGCCTGAAGCTGGTGTAGAGAATCTCCTCCATCATCGAGTGGATGGCCTGGATGTTGTTGGTCAGATAGCCGAACGCCTGGGCGTTCTGCTCGGGGTTGGCCGCCCGGCGAATGTCGCCGTCGGCGCGGCCCAGAGCGCCAAAGTCGTGCGGCTGGCCACCGAACTCCGCCGCCCGCATGCGCCTCTGGTCCTCCCAGATCCCCGCCTCCTGCATGGAACGGATGTGGGAATACTGGTGGGCTTCTCGTCCGAAGATGTCGGGCATTGTACTCTTCTCCTTGTTACGGTTTGACCAGCATGGCCGGTTTTTGCGTTGCCTGGATCTCAAGGTGACCTAAAAGGCCATCTTGATGGCTAGAAAGCCCGTCCGTTGATTCGGACCTCCGCCAGTTGGTTCGCCGGCACCGGTTCGCGCGAGACGCACACGATCGGGCAGCGCCGCATGGCGGCCAGCAGGGCGTTGACGCCGGTGTTGATCGTCGTGCTTGTCTGGTTCCCCGTCAGGGCCAGGGCCAGGTCGGAAACGGGATTCCACAGATAGTCGTCGCGCTGCCACTCCACCAGCTGATCGTACTCCATGGCCGCACCGGCCATAACGAAGAACGTACCCATCACGCCGACCTTGACGACTGCGTCGTTCTCGTACTCGACGAAGGCCTCGGAGTTGACGCCCGTCGGCGCGGAAGCCAGAGACTTCTGAACCGTGCCCTGGTCGTAGGCCAGGATACCGCACACCTTGGCGCTCTCGGCGTCCGACGTCGGCAGCTTGAAGGAATCCTGGCTCGAGTCGTACACCAGCGCGTCGCCTGGGCGCGGCTTGCGCCCGTTGGCCGGGATGTGCAGGATGCCGGTGTGGTAGTAGTGCGGCTCGTTGGGCCGCGCGAGCTGCCCGGGCCAGCCTTCCTGCTGGTGCGCCCGGTAGCGCTGCTGAATGTTCGTCATCGTGCTGCTCCCTTGCTAGGGGTGGTTTCAGATGTGCTGAAGCATTCTTTGAGTGTCAAATCTTGTCCCGGGACAAGATTCGGCGATCAGGATCTGCTTAAATTAAGCAGAATCAGGACGCCTTCTTCTGGCTCTCCATCCGGCGTAACTCCACAGCCGTCATGGCGCGAGATCCGGACTGCCAGATCTCGGTGCCGCCGCCCGTGCCGATGCCGCTCGTGCCCCTGGACGCGTCCGCGCGCCGCTGGGCGATCTCCTCGATCCGCCCGAGCAGGTAGTCCTCGCTCCTGTCGGCCGCGTTCTCCACCTCGTCGCCGCCTGCGGCCACGAGGATCTCTTTGTCCGTCTTGCCCGCGGTGTCGAACCCGTCGGGCAGCAGGCCGTCGACCTGGCGGAGCAGCGCCACGCGTGCAGCTGCGCGCTTCTCGACGTCCTCCTCGGTCAAGCCTTCGCCGGTGCCGGTACCCTCGCCGGCGCCCTGGTCTGCACCTTCACCAGTGCCCTGGGCACCCGCGGCGCGCGTAAGGCCCGCGGACTCGAGCTTGTCGTCGATGATCTTGCCCAGGCGCTCCTCGAGGGCGCGATCGGCGTCCTTCGCCTCGAGGTCCTTGACCAGGCTTTCCAGCCTGGATGCCAGGGCACTCTCGTTCTCCGAGCCCTTGAACTCGGCCTTCAGATCTTTGATAAGAGCCTGGCGCTCTTCGGTGGTCATGGTGCTTTCTCCTTTGTTAGCGGCCGCCAGCCGGGCGCGGACTGCGTCCGTATCGGCGGGAACGCTGACTATGGACCATTCTACAAGGCGATGACGGCCGTCATCCATGGGCCTGGCCGAGATGCTGGCGGACCGCAGGTGACCCTGGTCCCACAGATTTTTCTTCTCGGCCGCGCGGTCGTTATTCTTCGAGAACTCGAACTCGGCAATAAGCCGGTTGCGATCGTCGAAGTAGAGCTTTGTCGTGCGCCCGATCGGATCTTCCCAGGACTCGTGGGCGTAGAGCACAGACCCGTACTTCATGTACGTGTCGATGTCCATCGTCCGGATCTGGATGGGATAGCCGTCGCCGACGTCGTCGTTGACCGCTATGACCGCGGAGTAGCGGCCGTCGGCCAGACGCTGGATATCCTCGTCCGTGTTGTAGTGGTTACGCACGACGATGTCGATCATGCGTTAACGCTACACAAACGATGAGCACTTTGTCAAAATAAGTTGTAAAATGTTGGAGAGCCGGAAGGTACTAAACGTCTGTGAATCTTGACAGCGGGCGTTAGGTTTCAAGGGACGATCGGGTAATGCGGAGGGTTTTGGAAACCCGTGTCCGCCAGATCGTGTCCTGAGATTTCCATAAACGTCCTTTATGCGAAGTAGGCACCTGGTGAAACTGCTCTGCTGGAATATCGGCCATCGATGGGCGGCATGGAGATCCTTGCCTTATCAGGACGTAGACGTAGTCCTGCTCCAGGAAGGCTATGCACCGCCAGAGGATGTGGCAGACAGGATAGAAGTGGACCCTGCGTCATATTTCAAGGAGGATCCACTGCGACCAGGCAGAAAGGGCAAGGCACTGTCCAGATGTGCTATTGTACGAATTTCCGACAAGGTCAAGGTCGATTATCTGACGGATATACAGTCCAGTCATCCCGGTTGCCTGTCCGCGGCCGTCGTAACTCCTCTTGAAGGCAAGTTCCAGGGCTGGCCGATTCACGTGGTCTCATTCTGTCCAAAGTATGAGACATACCATCCTTCATCCGGCCTTAAAAGCAATGACCTGGTGGACCCGTCGGTACATCGCGTCATATCGGACATCTCGCTCCTGATAGGCAGGAAGGACAGTTTCCGGATGATCGTGGCTGGAGATACTACGGTAATGTACGAAGACGAAGTAGGCGATTACTGGAAGGCCCGCAACCAAGCCGTATTCGACAGGATGTCATCACTCGGGTTGCCCATGATCGGTCCCCAGGGTCCCACCTACTACCATCCCCGTCAAACGCCGGCGACGGCCACCAGGCAACTGGACTACGTGTTCGCTTCGCGAAGCCTGATGCATTCCGTCAGCACAAGGGCACTGAACAGTCCGGCTCAGTGGGGGCCCAGTGATCACTGCAGGATACTTATCGAGGTGTCTTGAGGAACGCTTTGCGCAGGCAGGCGCCGCAGCGGGTTGCGTCCTCGGCGCGGTAGACGAGTGCCTTGCCGCACTCCACGCAGGTGCGGCCGCCATGGCCGTTGAGCGCCGCGGGGCCGGCCTTCACCGCGGCGCCATTGCGATGGTGGCCGTTCACCTTCGACCGTCGAGACGGCTTTGAGAGGTCGTAGTATTCCTGGTCGTAGTGCTTCCTGCACAGGCCCTTGGCCTTCACGGGCCTGTTACATCCCTTCTTCGAGCAGATCTTCACTGACTTATCCACATATCCCCCGAGTTATCCACAGTCCTGGACTGCTTCCTCAAATCTTGCCCCGGGACAAGATTTGGCCTGAGATTCGTAGTGTACGTCATGATAATCCCTGTCTATGCCCGATGGCGCCAGGTATGAACGCCAGGAGCGTCTTCAGGGCCACTGCCATCGAGGGCTCGTCTTCGATCGCTGGCGCTTTCGGGTAAGGAACGACAGCCGCAGACCGAAACGCACTCCAATGTTCATACAGATCGTCCCATATCCGATTCACCACCACCATAACAGCCCCGTTGTCCGGTGGGTCTGTTCCAGGCATTACATCCTCCCCGTCGAAAACCATCGCCTCGGGGTTCAGTTCGGACACGACACCACCAGCATCTCGATAGGCATAGGCATACGCATCGAGTATCAGCTGGCCGTATGAATCGTCTTGTATTCGGACCAGGCTGCGGCCACCCTTTAAACCCTCGGGCGCCTTCCGCTTGTAGTATCCGCATTTGATTCGCCAGAATAGCAGCGCTTCTGCAAACAACGTGAGTGTTGATTCATCCGGGAATTTCAACGGCACGATCTTATCCCCCTATGTCAACATCAACCAGGTAGTCAATCCCGTACTTTTCTCTTTGTGTCCAGTTCGCCTGTGTCACGCGGAGCACCCTCATGCTAGTTTCTGGGTGAAACTGTTGCTCGTTCAGGAAGTTTCCCCAGTCTACATGATCTCCCAGTTCAACCCGCCTGACGCCTTTTCTGATGTTGCCCCTTAGAACGACCCTCGACAAATCTTCCCCGGGTTTCTTCTTGCCGGCGTATTGCTGGGCAACGCCCAATCTATCGGACCAAGAATCCATTCCACCGTATTGCCAGTTCTGTCCCGCTTTGGGAAGGTCAGTGCGTCTCAGTCTTATACCCCTCCAGGAAACGCCGGTTGACCCTGGCTTACATGACTGAACACGTTGATTGTGCAGAGCAGTTTCAGTGGCGTCCAACGCTTCGCCCCGACGTAATTTCTGGTTGAGGTCGCGCTGCAAATGGTATCGGAAGGGGTTGTCGGAATTGTCGGCTATTTCTTCAGTAACGAACGTCCCCTGCTTCTTCGCCCGATCGCGGAACCGCAGGTATTTCTTCTTCCTGGCCTCGATCGCCTTTTCAGTCATCCGTCCTTTCGGTGATTCAAACTGTTTTGAAAAATCCCCGAACGGGTCGGGAGGAAGTTCCGGATCCGGCGTCTTTTTGGGTTTAGGGGACTTTTTGGGAGCTGGCTTCGGCACGGTGGCAGGTGGTTTATTTTTCGGGGCAGAAGGTGTTTTCTGACCCGCCATTGCCTTCAGACGGTCCCGGTCCGCCTTGAGCAGCACCGGGTAGGCCACGCACCGGCACTGAATGTCGTGGCCAGGGGGGCCCGTCCCGTTCGCCGGAGGCTGATCCCACCGGAACATCTTCCCGCCGTTCTCTCTGTGCGTCGGCCGCACGGCCTCGTCAGCGGACGTCCCCCACCTGTATCCCTGGACTCCCAGCTGGCGCTGCCGGATCTCCGTCAAGTTGCCGATCGTCTTCGTGGTCTGGTCGCGGGCGATGCGCCGCAGGTTGTAACCGGTGCTGGCGTATTCCTCGGCCAGGATCTTCGACAGCTTCTGACGGTCGAAGGGCGCGTCCCGGAACTCGCTGCGCAGCCTGTCCGTCAGGCTGTCGTGCATCCGCTGGGGGATGGTTTTGATCAGGCTGACGTTCTCGGCGATCTTGCGGTCGATGAACTGCATGACCTCGGGGCGGGTAAGCAGGAAGGAGATGTCGACGCCCAGGGCGGCCTGGAACGTTTCGATGAGGCGCCGGCGGTGATATCCCCGGACCTTGTCGAAATGCTCCCGGATGAAGTCGATCGGAACCCCGCGGACGGCGGCCGCCTCCACCGCATCGTCAATGGCCCGGTAGACCTGGGTTACGGCTGTAGCTTCACCCAGGCCCGCGCGCAGTCCCTGGAACAGGGGATCGAGGATCTCCCTGCGCAGCTCGCGCTCGTACTGTCGCTCGTGGGCGCGCCTGGCGCGGACGGGTCGGGGGTTACGGGGCATTACTTGTCCTTGTACTTTAGGCCACTTGCCATCAGCAAATACACCACCGAGAACCCCACCAGCGTCCAGGGCCCTGCACCGTTGTAGACGAGAAAACACACTGCGCCGGCGTAGAAACCGAATATCGAGCAGACAATCAGTACGGGAATCATACTTCGCATAATCACCTGAAGAGGGCTACAAGCCATTCTACATAGGCCATCCAAAGCAGTATTGCAGGTGGAGTAGCCAACGCGAGACCGGCAATTATCATACAAGCTTGAATAGCCGTTTTCTTCATGACCTTACCTCCAGTTCGCCGACCGGCTACTGCGCATAATGGTTCTTCTGTAAACGTATGTTTAGTGTTTCCGGGTCTTGGGCTTTTCCGGGTCTCCGCGCCGCGGCGGACGCTCCCTGGGTATCGGCTTGGTCTCCCTGGTCTGCTTCTGGGCCTCGCGGCGGTCCTGCTCGAGGTGACGTCTACTCATCGCCACCACCTCCACCAGGTGGATCCGCAGGACCTCCCGGAGGCGGATCGGGCTCGGGCAGGCCCGGCGCCATCCCCTCGAGCGTGCCGAAGACTGCATCGCCGTCCAGCGCCTCGCGGGCATCATCCTCGTCGATCACTCCGGAGTTGACGGCCGCCATCATGGCCTCGGCCTTGTTCTTGGCGATCGTGGCCTGGTCGACCTCGCTCATATCGGTCAGCGGCAGCCATTCGTATTCGGGCGCCTCGCGGATCCCCGCATTGCGGGCCAGGACCTCGTCCAGGCGCATCAGCGGATCGGTGAGCAGCCTGTTCTGCATGGCGGCCACGTGCTGGGCGTAGTTGACCATATCGGACTCGCCCGTGGCGTTCATCCCGACGGGCGACTGCGACCAGAACCTGGTGGCCGGGATCCCTGCTGCCGCTGCCAGCCGGCGGGCGAACTGCTCCTGGACGTCCTTGATGCCCCCGAAGTTGACAGACACCCGCTCGAACTCCTCATTACCGGCGTCCATCATGAGCAGCCTGAACACGGACTTGTACAGGTTGATGTCCTGGCCGATCTTCTCAGCTGAGGCCTCGTTGTCGTTCTCCGCGGCCGCCAGGGCGTCGCGCAGGTTCGCCACCTTGATGACCGGGATCGAGGCCTCCGTGGCCAGGTGGGCGACCGCGGTGGCGATCGTCTGGTCCTGCATGATGGCCAGGATCGCAGGCACGACCTCGCTGATGCCCCAGTCCCGCTCATAGAGCGTATACCCGTCATCGGACAGCGGCGTGATCCCATCGAAGCGCACGACCCTGGATGCATGTACGTTGAAGCCGAAGCCCCGGGCTGGATTGATGCGGTACACCAGGGCCTGGCCGTAGGTGGGGCTCATGTGATCGTCGTCGCGGACCATCACCGAGGCGTCGAAGCGATCGAACACCTGCAGGCCCACCAGGTCGCCCGGGCGGATCCGCTTTGGATCCATGGGCATCTCGAGGGGCGCCTCCCTCGTCATCATCACCAGGAGGCCCGTGCCGTACAGCCTGCCGGCCTTCATGGCGCGGCCGAGCTTCTGCACGACCTGGTACATCTTCTCGGCCTCGTCCATGGTCTCAGCTGCGGATTCGTTCTCACCTGCTTCCCACTGGCGCCACCTGATCATCATGTCGTCGATCGGGATGTCGATGAATTTTTTACAGGCCCACGATTGAGCATACAGGACTTCAAGGTCCCCTCGCCAGCTGACCCGGGTCGGAGTGAAGAAGGCGTGCTCGGACTTGTCCGCTTGCGTGCCCATGCCGCTGACGGGATTCACGGGCCCGCCCTGGGTGAGGCCGTAGAACTTTCCGTAGGCGGCCGAGCCCGGTCCGGACAGCTGGCGTTGCTTGAGGAAGCGCCTGGCGCGGGCCCTGATGACGGCGCCGCGGATGCGGTTGGGGATCAGATTCATTGGTTTTCTCCTGCATCGGGCGGCTGGATCCGGCCGGCGACAACGACCTTGGGCGGCTCGATCCTGCTGGCGATTTCTTTGATGAGTCGGACGGCTTCGGTCGCGGCGTGGCTGCCCGGACCGGTCGGCTGAACGCCACCGCCTGGTCCAAGTGGTGCTGGGTGGTCGCCGTGCTCGAGGATGTGGGCGACGACGTCGTGGCTCAGTTCCAGACCATGGTTCGTCCTGGCCAGTTCGCGGACCAGGTCGACGGCTTCGGGGTTGATTGAATTGGTCATGAGATCTCCATGGGCAAATCTTGTCTCGGGACAAGATTTGGGGCGAGGCTGCTACTGCGCATAATGTACATTATCAAAACCTATGTTTAGTGTCTATCGTTTTCGGGTTGCCCGCCGTCTTCAGTCGGCGCGAAGCCTCCTACTGGCGGCGGGCTGGGTTGAGGGAACGCTTTGCGAGGATAGCGCTGCCGCCGGGAGGTTGTCCTGGACCCTCGCAAGCTTTCACCGGCCGTCCCTCGCGACCGTAATCCACCCAGGGCCTCCCGAGTTCTGAATCACCTTATGTGGGCCGCGTCAGCCCACCCTCCGAGTCATAGGCGAACGACAGAATAGCCCCGTCGTACGCATCTGGAGACGGCGCGTCGTCAGGCGTCTTGTCGATCTTCATGCGGCCTGACGTGTCCTCCTCCCAGATCGGCTGGTCGAATTCTGCTAATGCCTCCTCGCGGCGCTCGAGCTCCGGACTGATGAACAGGCACTTGTTCATGTCGACGTCGTCGCCCTCCATGAGCCTCTGCGTCAGGTTAGCCCGCAGGCGCATGCCCCAGCCCAACTGCGCGTTGCGACGCTGGAAGAACTGCTCGTTGGTCTGCCCGCGGGTGTAGAGCACCTTCGGGCCCTTGACGGCGCCGCCGAAGTTCTCCGGCCGGATCCCGTAAGTTGGCGAAGGTTTCATCTCGATGAGATGGGACCTGATGCCGGCGCCGACGCCCCCCACGTCGTAGTACAATCTGGTGCCGCCCAGTTCGCGCATGGCACCATCCATGCGCCTGGCCGTCCTGCCCAAGGTGTTCTCGCTCCACCTGTCCAGGCGAAACAGGCACGGACCTCGACGCAGCCCCAGGGCGTTCTTGGCAGCTCCCGTGTCGGCCACGTCCAGGCCGCCGAAAATCACGCCCTTCATATCGTGGGGTCTGATGTCGTACTTCTCCCAGGCCTTCACGCACAAATCCATGAGCGCGTATGGCAGGACCTTGCGCTCGGCGCCTTCGTCGTCCGGCCGTCCCAGCCAGATGTGGGCGTAGCGATCGGGTTGATCGCGTAGGTCGGCCTGGCGCTCGCGCTCCATGGGAGACAATTCGAACCAGGGGTTGTCGGTGTAGTTGATCAGCTTCGTGAAGGCATCGGGTTGCTCGTTTGCCACGAAATACTTGTACACGGGATCGTAGCGGTACCTGGGGTTGAAAGTAAGCCAGATCTCCGAGCCGGGTTTCCTGATGGTCGGGCGCAGGAGTTCCCAAGCCGTCGCCGTCATCATCTCGGCCTGGTCGATCCACACGATGTCGCAGTCCTCCCAGCCCATGATCTCGCGTTCCTGGACGCTGGACAGGCCGCGGAAGAAGAAGAAAGTGCCGTTGGGGTGCGATATGTAATTGTCGCGGATATTGTACCTTGATTGAAGACCGGCGCGTTCGATCGAGGCCTCGAGGACCTTCTTGCTCGACTGATCCAGGCTGAGTTTCCTGTCGCGACATACCGGAACCCTGATAGGCTCGCGGTCGCCCAGGAGCACGAGCGCCAGGCCGACAGACCAGCTTTTCGCTGATCCCCTGCCGCCATATGGAACCTTGTACCGCCATTTGTTCCTCTCTAAAAGAGCGTGTGCCCACCGTGGCTGGTGAAAGGCACCAGGAGGAGGCGGTGAGTCAAGCTCCTGGCTCGTCGGGGGCGTCTTGGTTAGAGTTGTCAGCTTTCCGTTTCCTCAGTTCATCCAGGGCAGGATCTCCCTCGCCATCATCATATATGATCGTGTTGGGCGTATCGAAGTGATGATGGAGGTGCGCATCGTCCTGGAACATACCCAGATGTTTCGCCAGCAACTCCGCGGCCCGCACACGCGCCGACGCGGTGGTATCCGGCCCTTCTCCTTTTGCCTCGGTAGCCAGTAGCTCCAGCACGAAGTCTTGATCTATCTGCGTTCGCTCGGATCTCTCCTTTTGGGCCTCGATGAGCGCAGCCTGAATGTTAGGTTTTGTTAGGTTTTCAGACGCGATGGATCGGGCTGTCTTCTCGCTGTACCCGGCGTCAATCGCGGCCCGGGTAGCGTTCAGGTCGACGAGGTATTCCTGGACGAAGGCCTGCTGCTTCTTGGTGAGTTTGGGCATAAGTATAAGAAAGCCCAGCACTAAACGATTGTCAAGTACCTGGCCGGCGCAGCCTGAACCAGATCCGCTCGAGCACGTGGATCCACCGCGGCGGCGTCCTGTTCGAACGCTCGATATGGTCGGCCAGGGTCCGGAGCCTGAACACGACGTCCTGGTAGGTAGTGCCCGGTGGGCTGTGAATGCTGACGATGACACCCGGTTTCTTCGGTGGAGGGCTGTTTTCAACCTCGTTGATAAGGTCTTCGAGTTCTTTCATCAGGTTCTCCTCTCAGTCTTATGCCAACCGTTTCAGGCGTTCTTCCACCGCTACCCGGAAGTCTGTGTATGGATACCAGCACGACCGAGATACATGGTAGATAAACTTCTCTTCCGTTAAGTGGCAGATACCCAGGAAAGCCATGCTTTCGGGCGGCCCGTCGATGATTTCAATCTCGCGAGTTCTGCACCGCGGCGCCGATATCTTGAACACGTCCCCTACCTTCATGCCCCCTCCTCCTGCGTGTGTGGTCGGCGGGGCCGGGAGTCGAACCCGGACCTCACGGTCGTTGCGAATCACAGTTGCAACTGCCGCCGTGTGTGCTTTCCTGCCGCTACTCGGACCGTGCACAGCCGTTTCGCGATCTCACCACCCCGCCTGACTATTCCGACTTCACCTGATTACTTCCACGAGCCATTCGATGTACTTAACCCACAACATAGTGATCGGTGGACTCAGTAGCATGACCGCGAGGCAAACCAAGACTGTAATCGTTATCGTTCTCTTCATTTCCACCTCCTCCACTTCGCATAAATGAGATTAAGTAAACCTGTGTTTAGTGTTTCTCGCCGCGGAAGTCCTTGATGTCCCTGGATACGTACTTGCGCAACTCGTTGGCTGCCTTCAATTCGTCACCGGTTAAGCGCTTGGAATTAACCAGGAAACACAGAGCTCTTTCGATCATCAGAGCGGCGTCTATGGTCAGATACCACGTCAACTTCTTCTCAGGCCTCGGTACCCGCCTCATGGCTTCACCTCGAGGCGTGCGCCCAGCGCGAAATACAGCTGAGCGTTCAGCCCCAGGAGTTGGCCGTATATGTTTGGGCCGATCCTGGTCGTCGCCAGCCTCAGCTCCTTCATCGCGCCGGCAATCTCCATGCGGGAGGCGTCAGGATCCTCGAGCAACCGGTACGCATCCTCAATGGCCCGTTTCTTTCGCTCTTCGGTTTCCTTCGCCCGGCGCTTGGATTCCTCGAGCGCGGCTTGCTTCTCGGATTCGTTCATGATGCCTCCCATAAATTGAATTCCATCTGCCCTTCGTAGGACAGCTCATCTATCCACTTCAGGACGCGTTTGGCTATCGGTCTCGGTGCCTTCCAGCGACGGACCTGCCAGTCGGTCTCGATGTCGTTCCAGATCTCGGCCCTTGCGGCCTCGAAAGCGGCATGACGATCTTCGAAGGCCTTCCGGTACTTCAACTGGGCAGGAAACGCGTGGCCATACAGATCGATCCGGAGATCGTACGAAAACGACCAGGTCCCCTCGTAGTCAATGAGTTCGATCTTGCATCGCGACCATTGCCGTTCTTCGTCAAGCCAATCTGGCATGGTAATCGTTTCGACTACGTAAGGACCTAGATCCGCGGGCCACTTCGGCTTCTTTGTTCGTCGGGGCAAAGGTCAGTCCGTCCCCGTATGACGGCCACCCTCGTCGAATTTCTGTCGGTCGGCCATGGTGCGCGTCTGGGTATTGTACATCCCCGAAAGCCGCTTCTTTGCCCGGGCAACACGACGGATGGCACAGTTCAACTCCGCCCATATCCTTGAACTGCTTTTCACTCACTCCTGGCATGGTTCCCTCCTACTTCGCATAATTGGCCTTATGTCAACACATGTTTAGCCTGTGAAATCCTGCAGGCGTTTCAACGCGCGGCCCGTCTTTTCGATGTCCCCATGCTCGGCCATCGCCTGGTGCGCTGCCTCGAGCGCCTGGGTCATGCCAGCCACTGCCGGCTGGGTCAACACCTTGTTGGGAAAGTCCCCGCGGTCAGACATGGCCTGGATCTCGCGGTACTGCTCCCGCAGCTCCGTGACACGTTCGATTTCCCGGGTCAACGCTTCAACTAGATTCACAGATTCCTCCCTCATTGGGATATGGTGAGCGCGGCACGGATCTGATCCTCGGTAGCGCATGCCGAGCAGAGATCTCCTTCGACCCAGAAGCATGGACCGGTGAACTCGTCCACACAGGCGGCGTAATCCCAGCATCCGCACACCCGGCAGGTCTGAGCCCCTGGGGGCGCCGGCGGCCCGACGACGATCTCGGGCCATACGAAGTCCATCGTGCCTTTGTATTTCACGGCTGTTCCTCCTTGAGATGCGAAAGCGAACCAAACAGGGGCGTTTCTGGTTCAGGTGGTGGAAGGTGGTCGGGCGTCAGGTCGGTTTCTTCGAACGGTAGGTCGTAGATTCCAAGTTGCCCGCGAACTTTCACTGGCACGTACAGGTCGACGTCGTCCAGTACCCAGGCATAGAGAATGCCGATGCCTGGACATGGGCACTGTGCGGCGATTTCATCTTCAGGCGTCATAACCTTGCAGTCCACCAGCGTTACAACACAGATCAGACAGCCCAGTGGCGGGATGTATGGCTTGGCGTACTTCGACGAGCATATCGCCAGGCGACCGCGGTAGCGCGTGGACCACGTGCGTGTCTCGATGGTTTTCTTACCCGAGGCGATCATGTTCGCCCAGGGCTGACGGACCGAGATGGCTTTCATGGTACCGGCTCCTCGGTACGCTCGTAGGTGCCTTTGTGGATCGGGCAGGCTACCACGACCTTCTCGCCGTTGATGACCACGAGCTTCCGGAACAGGCCGTCCTTCTTCCCGTAGTCCGTGAGGGTGTCGCACTTGACGTTCGCGCCCAGGATCCTCACCCAGGTGGCTTTCAGTTTACGGTTTTTGCTCATCTGTTTTCTCCTCTCGCCTGATCGGTTGATTCATGATTCGCCTCCCCCAGGGTAATGGACTGGACGGGATCGAAAGCGAATCCAGAGGCACAGTCCCACGGGTAATACCAGCCCGAGCTGAGTCCCTCCAGCCGGCGGGACCACTGGTATGGGGTTATGATGACGCCGCAGTATTTCCCGGCTACGCGGTCCCAGTCGATGTTGTCAACCGCCATGTGGTATCCGTACCGCTTGCAGTCATCCATCCACTTGGCCTTGTCCATGTACTCGTCGGTGAACCGATCCAGCTCAATGACGTCAGGGATGATGAGCCAGTCGTCCTCGTTGTTCAGGTGGACCGGATACCGGTATCGCATCCTCTCCGGCCGGAACTGTTCGCCATCGCACCAGTCTGACCAGGTCTGGTTGGCGTTTTCGTCGGAGAACCAGAAGGTCATCTTGGGTTTGAAGCTGCTACCGAAGGGGACGTCCCTGTCCAGGAATGCGTGAAACTGCTGGCGCCGTTCGTCGCCCTCGGGCAGGTCCTCCACTATCCGGGCTTCCTTCTCGACCATTTCATCCCTGCTCTGCAGCCTGACAATCTCCTGCTCACTGAAGTGGTACAGATTCACTGTTATCCTTTCTGTGAACTGTTGCTGGGAGGGATTACCGCGAAGTATCCCTTCTCTCGGGACCGAGGGTACGATCTCCATCCGCGGGGCGATGGATCCTTGGCCCAATTCCGGACGTCATCGATCCGGACTTTCCACCTGCTCGCGGGCAGCCGACCCACGCAGGCCTGCTTGAACATCTGATACAGATCCAGCGCGGTATGGTCATCGGTCGCGTACGCCAGCATGGCCAGGGCCAGCTGGGAGGGCCCGGATCCGCCGTAGCCCCATTCGAATCCCGTGGGGCTGTGGTTTCGCAGATCCAGGCGAAGGGGAAGCTCGTACTGTGTCTTCCGGATGTAGGTGGAGATCAGTGAAACGAAGCATTCTCCATTCGAAAGCCTGTATCCATGGAACTTATCGTGCTGCATTTCCATCATCACATCGCCCTTCCCAGTTCGTCGGCGGCGATGGCTGCGCCGCAGTCCTTCAGCCTCTGCAGCGCCATGCCCTTGATGTCCGCGACTCTGAACCTCGCGGAATCCACCACCAGGCCCTTCGTGTCTTTGATCGCGGTCACCCGGCCGTTCTGCACGTAGACGTGGATCTCAACGAGCTCGTCGTAATGGGTATAGAGCTTCAGGGGAACGACGACCTCATTGATTGTTTGCATGTAATGGGTCATGAAATCTCTCCTCCGTTGTAGCAGGTTGTACAGACGCCATTAGGGTGACGTCCGAACAGAACGTCCGAGAACCGCCCGCATTTTTTGCATCGCAATCTCTTATTTGATAATTTGCTATTTGCCCTATAAGGATCGCGCGAGGCGTTTCCTGCCATGGGTGGCAGTTTTCCCTGCCGCGGGTGGCAGTTTTCCCTGCCATGGGTGGCAGTTTCTGCGATCTCGTTTCTGCCACGGGTGGCAGTTTTGACGAGATAGATGCGCCTCCTGATCCGGACAATCCAACCACCTTCAATCAATGAATTGATACCCCTATGTGCCGTCCGATCTGGAATCCCTGCTGGAACGCAGAACGCCAGGACTCTCGAAACGTGCACGGGGCTTTTCCCATCTCTGGTCAGCGCTGAAATCACCAGCAGGACGTTGATGTCCGGTCTTGGGAGTGAAATAGCTTCGTTGCTGAGCGAAGTGTATTCTCCCGGCAGTTCGTCAAGCCTGGGCATTATCCTCCTCTACCTCGACACCTTCCTGTCTTGCCCACGTCTTGAACAGAACCACGCTTTGAGGATCGCCCCATACGATTACGTTCTTGGTGCGGGCCGCCTTCATGATGGTCTGGCGCCGCTTCGCCATGAACCCAGCGTCGCGGCTGGCCGGCAGCATGACGGCCGCCCTGGTCCTGTTGTCCTGCTGAACCCATTTGAAGTAGCTATTCGCTTCTCGAAATCCCGTTCGAAGGTAGATCATCAGCACGCCGCCTTTCTTTGGCCTTCATGCCAGAAGCTATTCTGCCCTCGGCAGGATATGGTCGAGGTCGTTTCGAACGATGATGTCCATCAGATCCTTGTACTGGTCCCGCGCTGCGTCCAGTGAAGCGGCGAGCTGCTGTTTCTCGACCTTCAGGTCCTCGAGCTCGTCATCCTTCCGTGTCAGCTGCTGCTGCAGGCGCTGCTTCGCCATCCTTTCCTTGTTCAAAGCCTGCTTGGCCTGGTCGTAGACGTCGCGGACCTTGAAGAGCTCGCCCTGCACCGATTCGATCGCGGCGTCCCTGCGACCGACCTCATCCTCGAGGGCTTTGACCTCGAGCTGCAGCGCGTCGACTTTGCTTAGGCGCCCTCCGATTACCGGTTTCGCCTCGATGTCGGGCTGAACGTCCTCGTCCGTCACGTCCTCGACCTCGGTCTGGATCTCGACGCCACCCACATATTCGTGTACTTCAGGCTCGGACTGTTGAGTGGGAAACCCATCTGGTGGGTTCGAAGAAGGCGGTGGGGAATCGTCGCCAGGATGTGGCGGTGGACTGTCATCGGTGGGGGCGTATGCGTACTCGTCGTTGGGGTCCAGGTGCTCTTGGCCGGACCATTGAAATGGATCATCCATTACCGCGGTTTCTTCCGCCCCCTGGGAGAGATATGCCCGGACGGACTTGACGTCGCCCGCCTCAACGTAGCTGCAGCTTTCTCTGAACTTGATGAGCCGCCAGATCCACGCCGGGTCGTGCCCCAGCGCGTTTCGGCAGTAGTCCTCCCAGTGGCCGTGAGGAACGAGAGCTCGCATCTCTTTAGCCGCGGCGCCGGCGTCCCACATGGCCTGTTTGCCTTCGCCGAATTTGCGTTCCGCGCTCTTGAGCGCGTCCCAGAACGTCTTGTTGTGTTCGCCCAGTTCAACCTGGTGGTCGACCGTCAATCCGTAATGCCGATGATCCATTTATGATTTCCTTTCTGTGTGGGACGTGGTCAGTTTGCGGCCGTCTCCGCCAGTATCCTGGCGTGGTTGTTCCTGCAGAAGTCCGAGCAGTACATCGGTTCGTCGGGGATGCCGCCCGTGAACGGCACCGACGCATCGCAGTGCGGATGCCCGCACGGCACCCGGTTCCTGGGCAGCTTCTTGTCTGCCGCGGGTGGGTCCGGATCCGCACCTTCTGCGGCGGTGGAGGCAGAATCGCTGGCTGCCTCCTCTTTCTTTTTTGACCTGGACGATCTAGGGTTGGCCTTGTCGTAGTGCTTACGGCACAGGCCTTTGGCGACCACTACGTTGGTGCATCCCCTCTTACTGCATGTCTTCTTGACCGCGGGCTTCTCACGCGTGGTGGCCTTCCGGGTTGCCTTAGCAGTTACGTCGGCCTCCGGATCCTTGACGTTGCTTCCGGTCGAGTCCTGTACGCCGGCGTCGTCCTTCGACACGGAGCGCGCCGCGGCAAAAAACTCATCCTCTCTCTCGAAATCCGTCAGCACATCGAGCGCGTTGCGCAGCAATGCTGCTTCTTCCTCGAGGGCCGCCAGCCTGTCTTCGACGTACTTTCTGAATTTGCTACTCATCGGACTCCTCCTTATTGATGTCTAGGCGCTGAAGCGCGCACTTTCAGCGGCTTCAGCAGCCTGGTGGGTCAGAATGGAAGATCGTCGTCGTCGATCGGCGGCGGTTCCTCCTGCGGCGGAGGGCTTTCCCCGTTAAAATCGAGCCCCGCCTGATCCTGCGCGGCTGATCCATCACCTGAAGGTAGTTCACTGCCTCCATGGGCTTCCGCGCGGCGCTTCGTCGCCTCGTAATCGTCTTTGGCCTGGTTGTAGGCCGCGAGCGCGTTGTCGACATGCTGGTTCGTGAGCCCTGCGTGTTCCGCGGCGCGGCGCAGATCCGTGGCCAGCTGCTCGTTGCCGATGTCTTCCATGTCGTCGGCCTTTCCGCGCAGCATCGCCCGCTGCTTTTCGCTGGCTTTCTGGTCGGGGTTGCCGCGGCGGGCGCCTCCGCCCCCATGCCCGCCCCCGCCGTTGCCAGGCCGGGGATTTTCGTCTTCTTCGTAGAGGTAGAGCGCGATCCCGAAAAGCGACGCGCATTTCTTCAGGGCGTCGGTTCCGGCGCCCTTGAGTCCCTCACCGTAGGTCGCGCCGTCGTCGTCTCCGGAACCGAACTGCTGACGTGGAACGCCTTCGATCGTCAGCTTCCCGACGACTGCGATCTGGTTGTACTCGACGTCGTAGGGTTTGTTGTCGCGGTCGTACCGTGTTTCCTTGACCATGATCGAGCTCACGAAGTCGACTTCGAACTCCCAGTCAGGCGCGACCTCGTTGAGCCGGCGGATGACTGGCGGCGCCGGTACGTACCGGATCGTCTTCCCGCCGCGGACCTTGCGGCTGCGCACGGCGTCATTGTCGAATTCCTTCTCGAATGCCTCGTACAACCCGGCGAGTTTGCTCTTATCCTGACTCATGACGCCTCCGATCCGGAGATATCAGTTTAGGCGCGTTGTCTCCGAACTTCCACGTGGGCCCGTATTCGGGCCGCGGGGCGCAGTTTTCGACCCTGTAGCACGAACCCTCCCGGTCCGTCAGGCAGTTGTGGCGACAGGCCTTTCCGTCAGCACAGACGACAACTTCTCCGACCAGCTGGTGGGTTGCGTCAGGGAAGACCTCTATCAGCCTGGCGTCGGTGGCTGCGGTCAGGTCGCGCATCAAGTCCGGAAACAGTGTCCCGTTGCTCACCGGATGCGCCGGTGGCTCGTCCTCGGCAACGGGATGGTGGACGCCATGGCGGTACCAGGTCTCCCAGGCTTTCATGCTTTCGATGAATGCGCTGTTCTCGGCGTCCTGGCGCAGAAAATCCTCCCGCGTCTGCGGAGGCTGGTATTTGCGGTCATTCATCGCGCGCACCTCCATGACCGTTCCCCACGGCCTCCGATGGAGCTTCGCCCCCTGCTAAGGGTGCTTCAGCACCGTCCTGGCGGACTGCGATTTCCAGGTATTGGCGGATGGCTTCCGCGACTGTGATGCCGGCAGCATCCGCCCGAAACTTGATGTCGTGATACAGATCGTCGGGTAGTACCAGGTGTACCCTCGAATTCATGGGTTTCTTGGGTTGTAGCATCGTTAACCTCCCGTAGTGGGGTTTTCACCCTCCCGGGCGCCCGTTTGGCCAGCACAGGCCGCGCACGGGCGCCTTGAGGGGTTCTGTTAGATGTCCTGGAACACCTTCCCGATAAGCCAGTTCACCAGGACGAACATGCCCAGGAACATGCCGATCAGGATCAACAGCAGCGAGGTCAGGTCGTAGATCTGGATCAGAACCATGCGGAATCCTTTCGCGTTTCTGGCGGCCGGCTACGGATCTATCTGGTGGACGTCGAATTTGATGCGCATCGCCTCTTTGAAACGGTCGACACTCGCCCTGCAGTTCTTCAACGAGCGGTAGTTCTGTGGTGCCTGGGCAATAGGTGTTTCGTCCTGCAGCAGCTCCCAGGTGGACTTGCCCTGCTTTCCAGCACTGATGATTCTGATTTCTAATGCCATCGTTTAGCTTCTCCCTGCTCGCACTCCGGCACCGGAAGGTGAAAGCGTCCCAGATGCAGAAATCGAACGTTTAGTGCCGTGTTTAGTGAAGCGCATGTCCGTTTAGCCCGGAGATGGGCCTACAGGCGCGCCACGGATACGGCAAGGACCTGAAACGGAAAACTAGACGTAACTATTGTGAATAGAGCGGTTTAGGGCGTTCCGAGGGGCATACTATCTATTATGCGAAGTAGGGTTTTGGAGGGGTAAAGGGAGGATTTTGGGGCCTGGAGCTATAAATCGGACTAGAATGGAAAGAAAATGCCAGTGTACAAATGAAAAGAGTGTTGTACATATACCATAAATAGGATGTACAAATAATAAAATATTAGTACAAATGTTGTTGCAGCACATACAAAGATGTATAGGGTTGTACATTATTGCATAATACAAAAAAGAGTATATTTGTACATATTATGGGCACGTATGTACAATAAGTAGATAAATTGTACATCCGTTATGTTCGGTTCGTCTTAAAAACCAGGTATACTCCTTCCGTCGAAAGTTTGTAAACCACGATTTACAACACCAAGTCACTACATTGCACCCACGACGTTTTATAAACACAGATTTTCGGCAAATTGAACTTGAGGAGTATGATCTTCCCGAATTGCCGAATGATGGTATACTTGTTCAGAACGAGTATACGGCCGTAAGCGTGGGCACGGAGATATACAATTATATAAATGGCTGCGAGCCTGGTGGAATTCCGAGGTTTCCACGATATACAGGTTATTGTAATGCGGGCGTAGTTTTAGAGGTTGGAAAGGATGTAAAGGAGATTGTTCCGGGCGACCGTGTTACCGGACAGGGGAATCACGCGAGTCATTCGATCATGTCTGGCTTAATCAACAAGGTTCCGGAGAATGTATCTTCCAGGGCAGCGGCATTCATGGTCATGGGGGCGACGTCACTGCACGGCCATCGCGTTGCCCGTCCCGAACTGGGTGAGGCCGTGGCGGTGACCGGCATGGGCATCGTGGGCCAGTTGGCCGCCACCTTTGCGAAACTGAGCGGCGCCGTACCTGTAATCGGCGTGGATCTGGATGACTTTCGCCTTCAAAAAGCCCGTGAACGCGGGGTCGACGTATGTATTAACCCGGAGAAAGAAACCGATGTGGCTGAAGCAGTTCGGCAGCACTGCGCGGCAGACGGTGCGGACCTGGTCATCGAAGCAACCGGTGTGCCTTCTGTATATCCGATGGCGTTGACGCTGGCGAGGCTCGGTGGCCGTCTGCTCGCCCTCGGTTCCCCACGCGGATCGGTGGAGGTGAGCTTTTTCCACGAGGTCCATCTGCGTGAGGTCACGATTCTAGGCGCTCACCAGCCCAAAACACCCGACGAGGCCGACCTGTACTATCCCTGGAGCAAGCGCAGGGATCGCGACCTGGTTCTGCGGCTCATGAGCGAAGGAAAACTGCCGATCGAAGACCTGATCACCCATGAAGCCGACCCCTCCGACTGCCAGTCCGTCTACGACATGCTTGCGGAAGATCCCAGGGAGGTGCTGGGGGTAGTGTTCAAGTGGGTGTGATTTGCCCCCATTTTCTCCTTGATTGAACCGTGATTTTCCCTTTAAGTTAACGGTCGGGAATTGCCCATTCGTGGGTATTTTCGATCGCACTTAACCATCTGTAAAACAGGTATTTATCGATTACCAGAACTGGAGAGGATGCCCCATGACCGTTTCCGTCAAGCTCTTTGCCACCCTGCGAAAATACCTGCCCGAGGACGCGGTCAATAAAACGGCGACGATTGAACTGGGTGACCAGGCCACGGCGGGTGACATCATCGCGCAACTGGCCATCCCTGATGGACACATACACCTGATCCTGATCGACGGAAAACACTCGGCTGAAGATACCCCGCTGACGGATGGCGCGGTGGTCAGCTTCTTCCCGCCGATTGCCGGCGGGGCGTAGGGCCGGTGTCCTGCCACACCTATTTCGGATTCAAGCTGGAAGACGCCGTACGGGGCCTGAAACGGGCGCTACAGGATAAGAACATCCCGGTGGTGTCCGTCCGCGAGGCCGATGACCAGGTCGTATTCGCGATCGATGTCGCATCCGAAACCGGGGAAATCACCCTGGCCTACCATACCACGAAGACCCATCCTCTGGCCAGGCTGGGTGAAATCCCCGCGATTGAGGTCACGGTCGACGATCACCTGCCCGATGTCAAACCCGTGCTGACCATGGCCTTTTTGAGAGGCGGAGGTTGACCTCATGCGAGCTGGCATACTGGTTCCCCTTTGCCTTTGTATATTCTCATTTCTGACAACTCCCCTTCCCATATCGGCGCAAGGCTCCGGTAGCAGTAGTCCAGCCAGTGCGGCCGGTCGGATCACTGCGGCTACTACCTCTCTGAATCGGCTTTCCGATCTCGACGCCGGTTTCCTGATCCCTGATACCTACAACAAGGTCCGGGAGGCTTACGATCGATATACACGGGATATACGGGAAGGCAAATCGACCCGGGATATCGATCGGTCCTATACGGAGTTCGACGCCGCCCTGGTCCTGGCGCGGGAACGGCTGGATCGCGTAAACGAGATACTGATGGTACCGCTGGAGAAACGGGCGGCGGCCCAGCGGGCGAACGCCCCCGCGATGGTTCCGGATGCCTTCGAGGACGCCGAAAGCCGCCTCGAACGGGCTATTTCCAGGCTGGAAGACGACCGGGTCTCCGATGCCTTCGCCCAGGGGCAGGAAGCGGCCGCGCTCTTCGATAACGTGAGGTCGTCGGTGATCGAGATGTCGCTCATCGGATCGGCGCAGATCGGCCTGGCCGAAGCCGAGAACCGGGATTGGGACCGGTTGGCTCCGGCGTCCTTCGCGCAGGCCCGCCGGTTGGTGGATGAAGTGACCGGCGCGCTGCACCGCGGGGAACCCCTGACTGCCGCGCTCCGAACCAAGGCACAGACCGCCGATTACGCGGCACGGCGCGCCATTGAGATTGCGACACAAGTCGACGCACTCCGCGGCGATTCCGGGAACTGGGAGCGCATGTTGCTGACACAGGAGGAACTCGTCCGGCAGGCCGCCGACATGGCGGGGATCTCCGCCGATTTCCTGGCCGATGATCCGCAGGCGATTATGACGGAAAGCCTGCGCACGCTCGCCGCCAGGCAGGATTCCTTAAGCCTCCTGCTCCAGCAGGCAGAGGGGGACGCCGCGGTGCTCAGCGCCAAGGTTGATTCCCTGCACCAGGCGATCGAGGAACAGCAGATACGCCTGTCGTCCATGGTGGAAAGCTACCAACAGGACCTTCAGCGGAGAAAAGAGGCGCTGGACCGGGAACGCCGGGAACTCAGGGAGTACGTTTACGAAAAGACCCAGTTGGATGCCGCCGCACAGGCCCAGGAGCGGTTTTCGGACAGCCAGGCGATCGTGGTGCGAGACGCCGAACGCCTTACCCTGCGCCTCATCGGGCTGTCTTTCCAGGCGGGTAGAACGGAAATACCCGGAGGTGCGCGCGGGCTGCTCGAGAGCCTCGGGGCGTTCCTCGTGTTGTACCCTCAGACTCGCGTGGCCGTGGAGGGCCATACCGACGCCACCGGCGCGGAGGACAAGAATATCACCCTTTCGAAGTCCCGCGCCGATGCGGTCATGCAGTTTCTGGCGGATCAATCCGGTGTTGAGGCCGAACGTATGACGTCCTCCGGCCATGGCAGCGCGCAGCCCATCGACAGCAACAATACACGCAGCGGCCGGGAAAGAAACCGACGCATCGACGTGGTCCTGACCTTCACCAGAGATCTATAATACAAAACGCACCGGCGCAGAGTCGCGTGATGTGTCCGTGCCGGGAAGAACGCCAATGCGGGGAGAACGCAAAATTGAGCACAGCATCAAGCAACGAACGCTTCGAAGAGATTAAGGCGAAGCTGTTTTCGGCGGTGATCGCGGACGCCCTGGACGCCTGTGGATTCCGCGACCAGATCCTACGGCACGACATCAGGCCCCTGTTTCCCGATGCGGTCGTCGTGGGCCGGGCGCTGACCGTCCTGTCCGTCGACGTATACGAGATTCCCGACGAGCCCTACAAGCTCGAGCTGGAAGCCGTGGACGCGCTGAAGTCCGGGGACGTCCTCGTGGCGCAGACCAATGGTACGACGCGAAGCAGTCTCTGGGGCGAGTTGCTCTCTACCGCCGCGGAGGCCCGGGGAGCACGCGGAGCCGTGATCGACGGGTTTACGCGGGATTCGCAGGCCATCGCCGACATGGGCTTTCCGCTGTTCGTCCGCGGTATCGCGCCCTATGATTCGAAGGGCAGGAGCGACGTCATTGCCTACAATACGCCCATCGACTGCGGCGGCGTGAAGGTCTGTCCGGGCGATCTGATATTCGGCGACTTCGACGGGGTCGTGGTCGTACCCAAGGCCGCGGAAGATCAGGTACTGAAAGCGGCATTCGAGAAGGCAGCCGAAGAAAAAGAGGTCAAGCAGGCCCTGCAGAACGGCATGTCCGCGACCGCCGCCTTCGAGAAATACGGCATTCTCTGATGAGTGCCCTGGTCGAGTGTGTGCCCAACTTCAGTGAAGGGCGCGATACGGGCATCGTGGAGGCCATTGCCGCCAGCATCGCCGCCGTCGACGGTGTCCACCTGGCCGGCATGGAAATGGACGGAGATCACAACCGCTCCGTGATCACGTTCATGGGTTCGCCCGGAGATGTCGCCCGGGGCGCTTTTGAAGGCTGCAGGACGGCCCGGGACCTTATCGACCTTAGACGCCACCGCGGCGTACATCCCCGGATCGGCGCCACGGACGTCATCCCCTTCATACCCCTTTCCAGTTACAGCATGGACGACTGCATAACCCTCGCCCGGGACTGCGGCGTGGAGATCGGCCGATCCCTCGGGATTCCGGTGTACTTCTACGGCCATGCCGCCTCTGATGCGCGCCGCGGCGAGCTACCGGACATACGCCGGGGAGGATTCGAAGGCCTGGTCGAACGAACCCGACAGGTACAAAAGGCCCAACGCGCCCAGCAGGAACCGGACCTTGCGCCCGACGCGGGACCGGGCAAGGTTCACGCTTCCGCCGGCGCCACGGCGGTCGGCGTCCGCGATATCCTCATCGCGTACAATGTGAACCTGGAAACCGACGACGTTCGCGTGGCCCGGACGATCGCGCAGGTAGTCCGGGAGAAAAGTGGGGGCCTGCCCGGGGTGCGAGCGCTCGGACTGATGCTCCCGGGACGGCACCTCGCCCAGGTGTCCATGAACCTGACCGACTACCGGCAAACGGACATGGCCCGGGCATACGCAACGGTCGCGCACCTCGCGGAATCCAAAGGGGTCGAGGTCCTGGAAAGCGAACTGATCGGACTCGCTCCCCGCGAAGCCCTGGGCGGGGCGGCGCCCGCGGACCTGCGCATGAAGCCGCTGGATCCGGATCGGTATCTGGAAACCCACACCAGCCGATTCGACTGACGTCCTCGCCTGGCTGCTCGCCCCTGCAGTTCCCTAAATACCTTGACGCCGAACCTCCGCCTTCTTATAATGTTGACTAAATTAGTAAACTAAACCCCGGAGGCCAGGGAGGGCGCATGCGAGTATCGGCCAAGGCGGAGTATGCGTGCAGGGCCGTGCTGGAACTGACAAGATACCACGACAAGGCGGAAGTCATCCACATCAGCGACATCGCCGTCCGTCAATCCATCCCCGAAAAATACCTCGTTCAAATCCTCCTGCAGCTGCAGCGCGCCGGACTGGTGCGGAGCAAGCGTGGAGCGACCGGGGGCTACTCGCTGGCCAGGGCCCCGGGCGAAATCTCGCTGGGTGACGTGATCCGGGCCATGGACGGGGCCCTGATCTCCGTAGAAAGCCTGTCCGGCGACGCCGAGATAACGGACCAGTTGAGCGGCCAGCACGTATTGAAGGACGTTTGGATGGGGGTGCAGGAAAAACTCGGCGATATCATGGACGGCATCACTTTCGAAGACATTTCCAGGCAGGCGCAGAAGAGCCTGTCCATGTACTACATCTGAAGGATAGCCCGTGGCGTCCGGGAACGGAATATACGACAGCGCGCTCGACCTGATCGGCAACACCCCCCTGGTTCGCCTGAACCGGATCAACAATGTCCCGGGGGTCGACCTGCTCGGCAAGCTCGAGTCAGGCAACCCCGGCGGCAGCGTCAAGGACCGCGTCGGCCTGAGCATGATCCTGGACGCCGAGCAGCAGGGCCTGCTCAAACCGGGTGGCACCATCGTGGAGCCGACGAGCGGCAACACGGGGCTCGGCCTGAGCATGGTGGCCGCGGTACGGGGCTACAAGGTCATCCTCGTGATGCCGGACAACATGAGTTCGGAGCGGCGCGTGCTGCTGACCTCCTACGGCGCGGAGCTGGTGCTGACACCGGGCATGCTGGGCATGGCCGGCGCCGTGCAGAAGGCGGAGGAGATCCTCGCCGAACATCCCGACTACTTCATGCCCCAGCAGTTCAAGAACCCCGCCAACGTGGAAATTCACCGCAAGACCACGGCCGAGGAGATCTGGGACGCGACCGGCGGTAAAATCGACGCCTTCGTGGCCGCCGTGGGCACCGGGGGAACGCTGACCGGCGTGGGGCAATTCTTGAAGGAGAAGGACGAACGCATCCGCGTGATCGCGGTGGAACCCTCGTTGTCCCCCGTGATATCGGGCAAGCCCGTGGAGAGCCTGGTGCACGCCATCCAGGGCATCGGCGCCGGGTTCGTTCCCGACATCCTGGACCGATCGATCATTGACGACGTGATGTTGATCGACGACGAGGACGCCTACCAGACGGCCCGCCGCGTGGGCCTGGAGGAGGGGCTCCTGGTGGGTATCTCTGCAGGCGCCAATGTCTGCGCCGGCCTCAGGCTGGCGGAGGACATGGGAAAAGGCCGAATCGTAACCATCCTGTGCGATACCGGAGAGAGATACCTCAGCATCCGGGAGTATTTCGAAGGACAGAGCGACTGAGAGGAGGATCCGTTAGATGCCCGTTACCGTTCGCATACCAACCCCGCTGCGCAAGTTGACCGACAACCGGTCCGAAATCGAGATCGACGGCGAAACCGTCGAATCGCTGATCGGAAACATGGAGGCATCCTACCCCGGCATCAAGGATCGCCTCTGCGACGAGTCCGGAAAAGTGCGGCGGTTCATCAACATCTACATCAACGAAGAAGACATCCGGTTTCTGGACGGTACGGACTCCGCGGTCAAGACCGGAGACCGGGTTTCCATCGTGCCCGCCATCGCGGGCGGCCTGGGTGGTCCGGGCGGCCAGCAGGACCGCGGCTGATGTCCTCCGTGCGGGTGCGCGTTCCCGCGACCACGGGCAACCTGGGTTCCGGTTACGACTGCGCCGGCATGGCCCTCGGCCTCTACAACACCATCGAGTTTACCGAAACGGAATCCGGCCTGGACGTGGTCGTGGAGGGTGAAGGGGCCGAAGCGGTGCCCCTGGATGAAGGCAACCTGTGCATCGTCTCCGCCCGGGCTGTTTTTAGCGCCGCGGGCTGGCAGCCCGCCGGTCTCAAGGCGCGCATGCAACACGCTATTCCCGTCTCACGGGGCCTGGGCAGCAGCGGAGTCGCCATCGTGGCGGGCGCCGTGGCGGCCAATGCCCTCGCGGCCAACGCCCTCGCGGGGCGGCCGCTGGGAACCCCGGAACTCCTCCGCATCTGCTCCGACCTGGAAGGCCATCCCGACAATGTCGTTCCGTCCCTGCTCGGCGGGCTCTCCGTCAGCGGCGAGCGGGCGGGAACGATCGTATACCATACTTTCTCCGTGCCCTCCGACCTCCAGACCGTCGTGGCCATCCCCGAATTCACCCTCGATACGAAGGTAGCCCGCGGCGTCCTGCCGGATGCGGTATCCATGGAGGACGCGGTCTTCAACCTCTGCAGCGTAGGTCTGCTGGTGGGCGGGATGGCGTCGGGGAATTACGCCCTGCTCCGGGAGGGCATGTCCGACCGACTGCACCAGCCCTACCGGCAACACCTGGTTCCCGGACTGGCGGAAGTCACCCGAGACGCCCTGGACGCCGGCGCACACGGCGCGGCCCTCAGCGGCGCGGGACCCACGGCCATCGCCCTGGCCACGGAAAACCACGAGGGGATCGGGAACGCCATGGTCGATGCCTTCGCCCGGCACGGCGTTACCGGACAATACCGGGTCCTCCCCATAGACAACGACGGTTGCCAGGTGCTGTCGGACTGAGCCATGGGCGCTCTCAAAGACATTCGCGTCATCGACCTGACCCGGGTGCTCGCGGGTCCCTTCACGACCATGACCCTGGGCGACCTGGGCGCCGATATCATCAAGGTCGAGCCCTTTGGCGGCGACGAGGCGCGGGGATTTGGTCCGTTCAAAGAGGGCGTGAGCGGCTACTTCGAGAATGTCAACCGGGGTAAGCAGAGCATCGCGGTCGATCTGAAGCATTCAGACGGCCGCGAACTGCTCCTCGAATTGATCGGCAGGTCGGACGTCCTGGTGGAGAACTTCAGGCCGGGCGTGATGAAGAAGCTCGGACTGGACTATGAGACGCTGAAGTCGCGGTTTCCGGGACTGATCTACGCCGCCTGTTCCGGGTTCGGGCAGACCGGACCCTACGCCCGGCGCGGGGCCTACGACATGATCATCCAGGGCATGGGTGGCATCGTCAGCATTACCGGCGAACCGGACCGTCCGCCCGTGCGGGTGGGTGTATCCATCGGCGATATTGCCGCCGCCCTTTACGCCTGTATCGGCATCCTCACGGCGCTCTTTACCCGTACGCAGACGGGCAGGGGACAGATGGTGGACATCGGCATGATGGACTGCCAGGTCGCCCTGCTCGAGAACGCCATCGCCCGGTACGACATGACGGACACCGTGCCGGAGCCCCTCGGGGCCCGGCATCCATCCATCACGCCCTTTCAGGCCGTCGAGACGCGGGACGGATGGATCATGATCGCGGCGGGCAACAACGTTCTATGGCAGAGGTTGTGCGAGGTCATGGGGCGGGAAGACCTGGTCCGCGACGATCGGTTCAGGGACAACAACCTGCGCACCGAGAATCACGGCGAACTGCACGAGATATTGACCGGGGTGTTCAGGGAAAGCGCTTCGGAAGACTGGCTGCGGCGTCTCGACTCGGCCGAGATACCCTGCGGACCCATTCAGAACGTCAAGGAGGTCGTGGAGGATCCCCAGGTGCTGGCCCGCGAAATGATCGTGAAGATCCTGCATCCCATCGCCGGCCCCTTGCGCGTGGCAGGCTCACCCCTCAAGCTGTCGGAAACCCCGCCCGAAGTCACCCGCCGCGCCCCCACCCTGGGGGAACACACCGATCAGATACTTCAAACGCTGCTCGATGCATCGTCGGACGATTTGGCACAGTGGCGCGAGGCTGGGGTGATTAAATAAAAACCCTCCGGTCGACCAGCTGGCCGCCAGAGGGCTTCTTCTTTCTGCTCGTTCAAAGATATCTGCTCAGGCCACCGCCCTCAGGCCACCGCCCTCAGCCCAACGCCCCGGCCACGAGGTCGCCGACTTCGCTGGTGCTGTACCCCATCCGGCCGGCGTCCATGCTCTTCATCTTGCTGCTTACCACGTCGATGATGGCCCGTTCCACGGCATCGGCGGCCTGCGCTTCGCCGAGCTGCGCCAGCATCATCTGGCAGGAGGCGATGGCCGCGATGGGATTGATGACGTTCTGGTCCGTGTATTTCGGCGCCGAACCGCCGATGGGCTCGAACATGGCGGTGCCTTCGGGGTTGATGTTGCCCCCCGCGGCGATGCCCATGCCGCCCTGGATGATAGCGCCCAGGTCGGTGATGATGTCGCCGAACATGTTGGTCGTGACGATGACGTCGAACCACTCGGGGTTCTTGACCATCCACATGCAGGTCGCGTCCACGTGGGCGTAATCGGCCGTGATGCCGGGATACTCCTCGGCGACTTCGTAGAACGTCCGCTCCCAGAGGTCGTGGGCGTAGGTGAGCACGTTGGTCTTGGCGCAGAGCGTCACCTTGTTCTGGCGGTTGCGGACCTTGGCCGTCTCAAAGGCGAAGCGGACACACCGCTCCACGCCCTTGCGGGTATTGATGGACTCCTGCACCGCGACCTCGTCGGGCGTGCCCTTCTTGTACACGCCGCCGGCGCCGACGTACAGGTCCTCGGTGTTCTCCCGGACCACGACGAAATCGATATCCTCTGGTCCCTTGTCCTTGAGCGGGCAGTCTACGCCCGGGTACAGTTTGACGGGCCGCAGGTTGATATAGAGGTCCAGCTCGAACCGGATGGTCAGGAGGATGCCCTTCTCCAGCAGGCCCGGCGGGCAGTCCGGATGTCCGATGGCGCCGAGGTAGATGGCGTCGTAGTGGCCCAGTTCCTGCAGACCCTCCCGGGGCAGGATCTCTCTCGTCCTCAGGTATCTTTCACCGCCGAAATCGTATTCCGTGAGTTCGTAGTCGAATGAGAACTTCTTCGAGGCCGCGTTGAGCACTTTCAGCCCCTCACGCACGACCTCCGGGCCGGTCCCGTCGCCCGGAATGACCGCGATATTGTACAAGTGTTCCTCCCGTGTATGTGGGAATGTGGGGTGGGTTTATTCGACGATCAACCCGCCGTGCCGTGCTACGAGTTGATTGAGGGAATGCAGGTAGGCCTGGATGCTGGCTTTCACGACGTCGGTATCGGAGGCGTGGCTGTTGAAGGACTGGTCGTGGAACCCGACGCTGACCTGGACGTGGTGGGCGCCTTCGCGGCCGTTCGACGAGGTCTGGATATCCTTCACGTAGGTGGGCAGCTTGGTGATCCGGTCGACGGCGTTCAGCGCGGCGAATATCTGGTTGTCGCCCACGCCCGCCTCTTCGATCGTCTCGCCGCTGACGTGAAGGCGAACGCTCGCATCGGCCTGGCCGGAGTGCGAGGAGGTCACCCTGAAATCTTCCAGCAGGTACTGTTCGGGCACTTCGACCGGGGAGTCGGATACGATCCGGTGGAGGTCTTCGTCCGCCACCTCCTTCTGCCGGTCCGCCACGTTCAGGAAGCGCACGTGCACCTTTTCGAATTCTTCCTTCCGGGTTTCGTCGTACGTGTAGCCCAGCAACTCGAGCCGGTGCCGCAGGGCGTGCCGTCCAGACCGTGCCGTCAGCACGATGTCGCTCTTCTCGATGCCCACGTCCGACGGGCTCATGATCTCGTAGTTCTCCCGGTGCTTCAGGAAGCCGTCCTGGTGGATGCCCGATGAATGGGCGAAGGCGTTGCTGCCCACGATGGCCTTGTTGCGCTGAACGGGCATGTGCATCAAGTCCCGCACCAGCAGGCTCGTGGAGTAGATCTGCGTGGTTTCTATGTCGGTGCGTGCGTCGTAGAAATCTCCGCGCATCTTGACCGCCATGACGATCTCTTCCAGGGAGGCGTTGCCCGCCCGCTCGCCCACGCCGTTCACCGTGCATTCGACCTGGGTCGCGCCCGCTTTGATGGCCGCCAGGGAATTGGCCGTCGCCATGCCCAGATCGTTGTGGCAGTGCACGCTGACCTTGGCCTTTTCGATGTTCGGCACGGTCGCGATGAGCCGGGAGATCAGGTTGCCCCACTGTTCGGGCACGGCATAGCCCACCGTATCGGGGATATTCACCACGGTGGCGCCGGCGTCGATGACCGCCTCGACGGTCTCGCACAGGTAATCGAAATCGCTCCGGGAGGCGTCCTCGGTCGAATATTCGATGTCCTCGCAGAGTTCCTTCGCGAAGAGGACGGCCTGCACGCCCATGTCCATGATCTGCTGGCGGGACTTGCGGAATTTGTGCTTCAGGTGGGTGTCGGACGTGCCCAGGACGATGTGGATCCGGGGCCTTTTCGCGGGTTTGACGGCCTCGGCCACGGCCACGATGTCCGATTCCACGGCCCGCGCGAGGGCCGTGATCACGGGACCTTCGACCTGCTCGGCGATGTTCTTGACCGCGGCGAAGTCACCGGGCGAGGACGCGGCAAACCCCGCTTCGATCACGTCGACGCCGAGTTCGGCAAGCTGGTGCGCGACCTGGATCTTCTCGTCCCGGTTCAGCGAGGCGCCGGGGACCTGCTCCCCGTCACGCAACGTAGTGTCGAAGATATCCACTTTTCGCATCGCCGCGTGCTCCTGTTGGCTTCCGGTTACTTTTTCTCTTCGATCCAGCTCATCATTTTGCGCAACTGCCGTCCGACCTCTACGATCTTCTTTTCCGACGCGTTACGCCGCAGCGCGTGCAGGACCGGCGAGTTGGCCTGGTTCTCGAGCATCCACTCGCGGGCGAACTGGCCAGACTGGATCTCAGCCAGGATGCGCTTCATTTCGGCGCGGGTTTCCTCGTTTACGATCCGCGGTCCGCGGGTCAGATCGCCGTATTCGGCCGTGTTGCTGACGGAATACCGCATGCCTTCGATCCCGCCTTCGTACATGAGATCCACGATGAGCTTCAACTCGTGCAGGCACTCGAAGTAGGCGATTTCGGGCTGGTATCCGGCCTCCACCAGGGTCTCGAACCCGGCCAGGACGAGTTCGGAGGTGCCGCCGCAGAGGACGGACTGCTCACCGAAGAGATCGGTCTCGGTTTCTTCCCTGAAGGTCGTCTCGATGACGCCGCCCCGTGTTCCGCCGATGCCCTTGGCGTAGGCCAGGCCGACGTCTCGGGCGCGGCCCGTGTGGTCCTGGTGAACCGCCAGTAGGCAGGGCACGCCGCCGCCTTCCTCGAAAACCCGGCGCACGAGATGGCCCGGGCCCTTGGGGGCGACCATGAAGACGTCCACGTTATCGGGCGGGACGATCTGGTTGAAATGAATGTTCAGACCATGGGCAAAGGCCAGGGCGTTGCCCTCCGCCAGGTTCGGCGCGATATAATCGTTGAATAGACGCGACTGAAGCTCGTCGTTGACCAGCAACATGATGATGTCGGCCTCGGCGGCCGCCTGCTCCACGGTACGGGGCTCGAATCCGTCCTCCACGGCCTGGTCCCACGAGCCGCCCTTGCGCAATCCCACGATGACGTCCAGTCCGGAATCGCGCAGGGAAAGGGCGTGGGCGTGTCCCTGGCTGCCGTAACCGACAACCGCGATGGTCTTGCCGTCCAGTATGCCCAGGTCGGCGTCCTGATCGTAATACAGTCGAGCCATTGGTTCTCCTTCATGCCGTACCGGCGGTCAGGCCGTTCCGGCGGTGATCCAGTCGCGTGCCGTACCTGCGGCCATGCTTGCTCAGGCCAGGTCGGCGGTGATCTGCTTGCGTTCCCGCTCCCAGACGGGCTGCGGGGCTTCCGGTGACGGGGTGTCCTTGCTGGTCGATTCGCGGGCCAGCGCCACCCTTCCGGTCCGGGCTATTTCCCGCACGCCGAAGGGCCGCACCATGGTGATGATGGCGTCGATCTTGTCCTCGTTGCCCGTGGCTTCCAGCATGATCGTCTTCTGGTTGATGTCGACGATCTTCGCCTTGAAGATATCGGCGATCTGCACGAGTTCCTGCCGCGTGGCCTGGCTGGCGTTCACCTTGATGAGGGCGAGTTCGCGGTTGATGAAGTTCTCCCCGGTTAGATCCACGACCCGGATCACGTCCACCAGGCGGTTCAACTGCTTGATGATCTGTTCGATGATCATCTCGTCGCCCTGCGTGACGATGGTCATGCGCGCCGTGCCCGGTTCCGCGGCTTCGCCGACGGCGATGCTGTCGATGTTGAAACCCCGGCCGCTGAACAGCCCGGAAATGCGGGCCAGGACTCCGAACCGGTTCTCGACCACCATGGATATTGTATGGCGTGCCATGGTTCAATCCACTCCTGCCGGGACGATCCGCCCGGCCAGTTCACGAGTCTATTCTTCGATCATCTCGTGGGATGCCGCACCCGCGGGGATCATGGGATACACGTTGCCTTCTTCGGCGATCACCATGTCGAGCATCACGGGGCGGTCCTTGACCTTGCAGGCCTCTAGCCAGGCGCCTTCCACGTCCTCATCCTTGAAGACCCGGATGCCCACGGCGCCGTAGGCCTCCGCCAGCTTCACAAAATCCGGGTTGGAGTCACGCAGGTCCACCTCGGAGTAACGCTGCGCGTAGAACAGTTCCTGCCACTGGCGCACCATGCCGAGGTAGCCGTTGTTCAGCAGCACGATCTTGATGGGCAGGCCGCAGGCCACGGCCGTGGCCATTTCCTGGATGTTCATCTGGATGCTGCCGTCGCCCGAGAACACGATGACTTCGCGGTCGGGAAAGGCGAACTGGGCGCCGATCGCCGCGGGCAGTCCGAAGCCCATGGTGCCGAGCCCGCCGGAGGTAATCATCGACCGGGGGTTCGAGAAGCCGTACCACTGGGCCGCCCACATCTGGTGCTGGCCGACGTCGGTGACCACGTAAGCCTCGCCCTTCGTGAGCTGGCCGATCCGCTCGATGGCGTACTGGGCGCAAAGGGGAAATTGATCTGTATCCTTCTCGACGGTCTCCCGGTCGACGCCCTCCAGGCCTTCCTCGTGGAGCCCGATCGTGTTCGCGTAGGTCAGCGGGTGGTCCCGCTTCCACGCCTCGATCTGCTGGAGCCACTCTTCCGTATCGGCCCGTTCCACCAGGGGAATCAACTGCTGCAGCACCTGCTTCACGTCGCCCACGATGGGGAGGTCCACCCGCACGTTCTTGTTGAGGGACGACGGATCGATGTCGATGTGGATCTTCTTCGAATGGGGCGAAAACTCCTCCAGCTTGCCGGTCACCCGGTCGTCGAAACGGGCGCCAATGCAGACCAGCAGGTCGCACATCATCACGGCCGTGTTCGCGTACCAGGTGCCGTGCATGCCGAGCATCTTGAGCGAAAGGGGATCGTTCTCCGGGTAGGCGCCGAGTCCCATCAGCGTGGTCGTCACCGGCGCGTTGAGTTTGCGGGCCAGCGTGCGGATTTCTTCCGACGCCTCGGAGATGATCGCTCCGCCGCCCACGTAGATCACCGGTTTCCTGGCCGAGGTGAGCATCTCCGCCGCCTTGCGGATCTGCTTCGGATGCCCCTCGGTCCGGGGCTTGTACCCGCGGATGTCCGGCCGTTCCGGGTAAGAGAACTCGGCTTCCCCGATCTGGACGTCCTTGGGCACGTCGATCAGGACGGGGCCGGGCCGGCCGGTCGTCGCGATATGGAACGCCTCGGCGAAAACCTGCGCGATGTCTTCGGTTTCCTTGATCAGGAAGTTGTGTTTCGTGATCGGCCGGGTAATGCCTACAGTGTCCGATTCCTGGAAGGCGTCGTTTCCGATCAGGTGCACCGGTACCTGGCCCGTGATCACGATCATCGGGATCGAATCCATGTACGCGGTCGCGATGCCGGTTACCGTGTTGGTGGCGCCCGGACCGGAGGAGACGAGGACCACGCCGGGCTTGCCGGTCGCCCGCGCATATCCGTCGGCCATGTGGGTCGCGCCCTGCTCATGGCGTACGAGGATGTGCCTCAGGCCTGTGGTGCGCTGAATGACGTCATAAGTCGGGATCACCACGCCGCCGGGATACCCGAAGACGATATCGACCCCTTCTTGCTTCAGACACTCTATGACTATTTCAGCACCCGACAGTTTCATCGACCGTCTCCTTATAAAACGAGGATATCCCGCACAGGACGTGATCTACCGCTCACGAAACCGGCTGGATTTCGTCAAGTTCAAAACCCAACTTGTGCCTCGTAAAATACGCCAAGGGCGCTTGTTGTCAAGTTAAAACTCCATAGAAAGCCCTTGACGAAAAGCCCCGATTCTCTTATATGTTCTAGGCTTTGCGCCGGGGTCTGAAACCCCGTCTATTCGACGTTCAGCAAGTGAGAATGACGACGTTCGACCCGGTGCGTTTTAGATTGATTGACCAACGTGACTACACCGGATTCCAACCGGCAGTTTTACGCAACCCATATCCAGGAGGACCGTGTCGATGGCAAGAACGAGACGGCGGATCAGCCGTCGTGAGATGAAGGAAGACCGCTTCATTCTCTGGCTGTACGAAATGAGCAGCGAGATCGACAGGCACTGGAAATCGCTTACCGCGGCCGTCGTCCTGGTGGTCGCCTGCGTGGTCGGCTGGTATTACTGGACCAACATGCAGGCCGATGACCTGGTGGAGGCGGGACAGGTATTCGCGCCGGGCCAGACGGCGATGCAGGACAGCCGCTATGAAGACGCCATTCCCATTTTCGAGCGGGTCGTGACCGAATTCGGTGGTACTGCAGTAGCCCTCGAAGCCACGATCGAACTGGCCAACGCCTGTTTTCAGACAGGTGACATCGAGAAGGCGCGCACCTATTACCAGACCTACCTGGACGAATACGGCAGGCAGGACGTGCATTTCTGGCTGGCCGCACGATCGGGACTGGCCGCGTGTGACGAAGAGGAAGAGAAGTACGAAGAGGCGGCGAACCAGTATCTCGCCCTGGCGGACGAAGATCCGGATAGCTACCTCGCCCCCGGTTTACTCCTGAATGCCGCGCGATGTTTCGGGGCCGCCGACCAGAAGGACCAGGCACGGGCCCTGTACGACCGGGTGGTCGAGAACTATGAAGAGACGCCCTATGCCCGGGATGCCCGGATCGCACTGACCGCGCTCTAACGGAGATCGCGTGAAGGTTACCAACTTTGCCCCCGGACCGACGCCGGTTCCCGACCGGGTCGTCCGGAAGATGTCGGCACCGATCCTCACCCATCGTTCCACCGAATTCAGCGACCTGCTCAGGGGGGTCGCCTCGGGGCTTCAGCACGTATTCCGGACGGAGAACGACGTGCTCGTGCTCACGGCTTCGGGCAGCGGCGCCATGGAGGCCGCGGTCGTCAACCTGCTTTCGCCCGGAGACCGTGTGCTGGCGATCAGCGGAGGGAAATTCGGCGGCAGGTGGGTCGAACTGTGTGCGACCTACGGCATCGACGCCGTGACGTTGGATGTGGAGTGGGGGAAAGCAGCGGATCCGGACGAGGTCGACCGTATCCTGGGAGAACAGGGACCCTTCGAAGCGGTGCTGGCCACCCACAGCGAGACATCGACGGGCGTGCTCCACGACATCGAGGCCCTGGGCGGGGTCGCTCGCGGTCACGGCTGCTACCTGGTCGTGGACGCCATCAGCGGCCTGGGCGCCAATGAACTAAGGACGGACGACTGGCACGTCGACATCGCCCTCACAGGTTCGCAGAAAGCGCTCATGATTCCGCCCGGACTGGCTTTCATCAGCGTCAGCGAGCGGGCGTGGCAGCGTATCGAAGAAAGCCGCCAGCCATCCTACTATCTGAACCTGAAACGGGCCCGGGATTCGTTCGCGAAGGGGCTGACGCCCTATACGCCCGCTGTATCACTGCTCATGGGACTGAGCGAGTCGCTGAAGATGATGAAGGAACTCGGCCTGGAGGAAATCTACCGGATACACGAGCGGAACGCCCTGGTGACCCGCGCGGGCGTCGCGGCCCTTGGCCTGGATCTCTTCGCACGCAGGCCATCCAACGTGCTGACTTCGGTCGTCATGCCGCCCGGTATCGACGGTTCCGATTTGCTGAAGACGATCAAGCAGGAGTGCGGCGTGACCATCGCCAACGGGATGGATCACTACAGGGGCAAGTACGTTCGCATCGCCCACCTGGGCTACAATGTGGTCCCGTCGGACATGATCGTTGCCCTTACGGCCCTCGAGCACGGCCTGAGCCAACACGGGTATGCGTTCGAATCCGGTGCGGGCGTGGCCGCGGCGGAGCGGGTGATTGGGGAGACGGGTTAGCGTCTTAGCCGCCTCGCCCACGCCGACGTACCATCTTACTTATTCAACTCGCGGATCTCAATATTGCTGTCGCTGGTTTCAACCCAGATTCTGGCGCCGCCTCCGTTGAGCGTGTACGTAGCGCTGATCTCCCCTTCATCCGCATCTACATCGTAGCGCTCCGCTTCGAAATCGGACCGGATATTGTATCGCAGCGAGCTTCTGACGGTGTTCCGGTTTTGGATCATCTTCTTCTGCGCTTCGACAGACTTCCTCTGTGCCGCCTGCAACTCACGCTGTGCTGTCCTCAGGTCCCGTTGTAACTCTTGCAGCAACCGCTGCGCCTCTTCGGCCGACAACTGTACCGCCTCGTTTACGCTTCGTGTCAACTTTTCGATAATCTCCTTCAACTCTTCCTCGTCGATTTTCGTAACGGCCTGGTCGGTGTCGATCATCGGAATTTCGGGTATGTCGATGATTATGGGCGCGTCACTACCTGGCAGTGGACTCATTTGAAACACCCCGAATCTCGATTTCTTATCCACGCGAATCCGCGCTTCGATGGTCGCCTTCGCTTCCGGGTCCACGTAGAGTACGACGTCGCCGCCGGCCGAAATGAGCGAGCTGCCCTTGGATCCCTCTGGAGTGATTTCAGCCAGGATCTCACCGCCAGCGGTACGCGCGTCGATCGACCCCGTTACATTCAGAAGCTCCAACTCGCCCCCGGCGGTTTTCACCTGCAATTCACCCTTTGCGTCGCGCAGCTCGATGTCGCCGCCGGACGTGGTGATTCGGGCATTCGCCAGGAGTTCGCCTATCTCGATATCGCCGCCGGATGTCCTGATCCGGGATTTTCCGCCTACGTATTCAATGGTGATGTCCCCACCGGAAGTCTGGGCTTCCAGTTCATTGCCGACGTGGCCGATCCGGATGTCACCGCCGGAGGTCTGGACGTCCAGGTCGGCCGAGGCCTTTTCGACCCGGATGTCGCCCCCCGACGTCTGCAGGTGAACGTCGCCGCCGACCGTGCCCACGCGGATGTCTCCGCCGGAGGTGGTCAGCTCCACGTCACCGCCGATATCCCGGAGCGTTACGTCGCCGCCCGAAGTATGGCTTCTCACGTCTCCGCCCAGGTTGCCCACGACCTCGATATCGCCGCCGCCGGTGCGCAGGTCCAGGTCGAAATCCGATGGCAGATCGATCTTGAAACGCAGGCCCCTACTTCGATTCATCGACCATCTCCTGGAGTCGTAATCGACGCGCAGTATGCCCCCTTCGTAACGTATTCTCAGATCATCCGCACCGCTCGCCGGGACGCCTTGAACGTTCACGACCGCTTCATTTTTGCTCCACGTGGAGATCGTGATATCGCCCGCGCGGGTATTCAGGTCGAGCCGACCGTCCCTTTCCACCTGGAAGGTCTCCGTCCGGTTTCCCGTAGCCCGGTTCTGATCCTCCGTGAGCGCCAGTGCTTGCTGCGTCAGGGCTTGCTGGGCAATTATCAAGACGCCTATCGTGGTTATCAGAAGTTTCATTATGGCTACTCCCTTATCGGCCGCGTCCCTTTAGGGTGCGGACAGATTGCTCAGCACGGTCCTTGCCTTCGTGCGGATGTAAGCGTTCTCGTCGAGAACCATCCTGGTCCTGAGTACGCTTTCCAGCTGTTCATCGAATGAGGCCGGTCCCTGCTCCTGGAGCCGGTTGATCGCGCTGATCCGAAGCGCGGCATTGTCGTCGAACATCAAGGCGTAGATCATGGCGTCCCTGATTTCCTCGTCGAAGGGATACCGGGACAGCGCGTTGAACGCCTCGCCGCGGACGCCGGCGTTCGAGTCGGTCTTCAAGGCCGTGACGAGGGCGTCCCTGATCTCGAAATCCGAATGAAGGCGTTCGGAAGTACTTACGGCGTTCACCGCCCGAAGCCTGACCCCGGGATTCTGCTCATTCAGCACGGCAAAGGTGAGTATGCGTTGTATCTCCGGATCATCGACCGGTCCCATGATCTGTACGGGACGGACGGCTTCGAACCGGAGTCCCAGCGTGCCGTCGGACACGTCGGAATCCACGAACCGGACGTTGGAGATGGCCACGTCATCGTTGTTCAGCAGGTCCGTCCGGTCCATGCCCGGCGCCGCGAATCCGAGCGTCCGGTCGCCCTGGAAAGCCAGATAGTAACCGCCTGCCAGGCCGATAAACAACAGAAGCGCGCCTGCGAGCACCGTTCGGTATTGTGGAAAAACGCTGTTCGTAAGTCCTTGCAGGCCATCGACAAAACTACTCAGCCATCCATTGGAAAAGCGATTTTCGGAGCGGCCCAGCGTCACGCTGGACCACAGGTTGGCTCGGGCATCGAGCAGGTCCGATTCCCCAGGCTTCGCAGGGGCGGCCTGCGCCATGACCATCCTGAATTGATCCAGCTGCACCCGGTACGCCCGGCACTGGGCGCAATCCTTGAGATGACGGTCAAGGGCTCGCTGATCCGCGTCCGACAGTTCACCGTACTGGGAGAGTTCCAGCCATTCCTCCCACTTCGCGTGAGATCGGTCCTGGTCTTCTTTCATGTTCGTATGTCCTCGAGTTGAATGCGCAGCCGCCGGGTGGCGTCGAATAGGTATTTCTTCACGGTGCCTTCGGCACATTCCATGATGCCTGCGATTTCCCTCAGCTTGAATCCCTCGTGGTGACGCAGCACGAACACGGTTCGCAGCCGGGGCGATAGGGTGCTGACGGCGGCACGTATCCGTGAAGCGATTTCGTGGTTGATGACGGCCGCGTCCGACCGATCGGGGGAATGGAGTGTAACCCCCTGTTTCGTCGAGTCATGGTCTTCTCCCTGCTCGTCTTCGATCGGGACGAAGCGCCTTTTTCCATCTCGTGTTCGGTGCGTAAGGCAGACATTGGTGACGATCCTGTACAAGTAGGTCGAAAACCGGCTGCGGAATTCAAATTTTGGAAGGGCTTTTAACAATCGCATGAAGACTTCCTGGTAGATGTCCTTGGCATCGTCCATGTCACCCACGAAGGACATGGCCATGGACAGCACTTTCTCGTCGTATCGGTAGACCAGATCTTCCAAGGCCCGCACGTCGCCTTCCCTTGCCTTGAGAATCAACCTGCGATCCTCCAGGTCCGTGCGATCCCTTGCCGAATCGATCTCCATGTTTTCGTCCTGATGGTCCGGCGCGATTCGGCCTTCGAGTTTGAGGGCAGATTCCACGTTGTGTCCTGGCGTAGAGTGCCGTCTTATGCGGGCGCCTTCTGTGTATGTGACCGGCTATGATCCGGAATGGTTGTGTACGAATTTGGATTCAACGTACTGGAACGAGGAATGTCGAGGATAACTTGTTACCTGTAGACGACGAGGCCTGTCAGGCGGTACGGGATAATGACTGACGAATTACCTGAAGGCAGGAACTGCGGGGTAAAGCGAGGAAATACCGGCTGGTCGGCGTCGGTCGACGTAGGCTGGTGCGCCAGAAGCCGCTGCCTCGACCACCGGCAGGTATCCCAGGACACCAGCAAGCGTCCCGGAACACCGATTGACGACCCAAGACACGGTCAGGCGCCCTGTCGATTCAACCGACCTGACCGCTCGGAAGAAGCGCTTCGGTACGCATCCGTAAAAACCGTTGCACGTTGCTACACCAACGTTCAGCCGTCCTTCGTGGCGGACGTGCCGGAGGTACCCTGTTTCTCTTCGGAGGGCTCTTTATTCTGTGCTTTCTTGAACTCGGTGATCCCCTGGCCCAGACCCTTGGCCAGTTCGGGAAGCTTCTTCGCACCGAAAAGGATCATGACGATGACAAGAATGATAATCAGTTCGGTCGTGCCGAAACTACCTAGCATGTAAATCACCTCCTCGCATTGAGAATACCCTTATCGACCCGTCTTGTCAAGCGCGAATGAATAGACCCGTGGTCGGGCCGGACCCGGGACATACCGACCCGTGGCCAGGCCGGACCCGGGTGACGCTGTTCAGAATCCTTGCCATGTCGTCTATCCCATGTTTATATAGTTTCTGACGTGTGCAGCCGATCCGGCTGCCGGCCGCACCCTGCGTTCAAGGAGGACACGGTGATCGTACGTATCGTTTACTGCGCTGATTGAAGCTACGAACAAGACGCCGCCGGGTTGGCGGTGAAACTGCTGGAGTACTACAAACACGATATCGAACAGCTGCAGCTCGTGCCTTCCGGAGGAGGCAGGTTCGAAGTCACGGTGGATGACTCGCTGATCTTCTCCAAGCTGGCGGCCGATCGGTTTCCGGAATACGCGGAGGTCAAGGACGTCATCGAGGCATCGATCGCGGGCTGACGCGCATTCATCTGCAGCGAGGATTAAGGTTGGTATGAACATCTACGTTTCGCTGGAAGACGAAATCGCCGTGCTTCGCATCGAGGGCAGGTTGTGGGAAGAAGGCGACACCGTCGAGTTGGACCGGATGATCGAAGACACCCTGACCCGGGGCTGCACGCGGTTCGTCGCCGATCTGACCGGCGTGCCCATCATGAATAGTTCCGGACTGGGTTCGCTGATCGCGGCCATGAAGAAGATTCGATCCCGGGACGGGGAAATGGTGCTCACAGGCGTCAACGACCGGCTGGATCATCTGTTCCGGATCACCCGGCTATATACGGTCTTCAAGACGTATGACGATGTAGACGCCGCCGTGGAAAACATGCTCGCCTGACGATCAAACCGGAGCCCGAGGCCCTCATGCCGGACTACCAGCCCCTGGACCTCACCCCGATTTACAACGCGAACCGGTGCGTATACGATTCCATTGCCGATCCTCCCCTGGGATCGCAGGAATTCTACGGGCTGCCCTTTCAAATCGGCGACGGAACCGGAGAAACCGACTGCTTCATCGGCTTCGGGTCCGAGGTGGGCTGTCCGTCCGAGTCCGTCGAGATTCCGGTCGGCCATGCCGCGGTCAACGTGGTTTTCGCCCACGCGGTGATCCGATCGGAGATCGAGGCGGGTGGCCCGATCGCCCTTCCCGTGGCCACGTACCGGTTCGTCTGGGACGACGGACGCGCCGAATCCGTTACGATCCGTGAACGATTCGAAATCGGCTACATGCCCCTACCCTGGGGGCAGTATCCCTTTCTCTGCGTCCCGGACGAGAAGCCGTCGACCTACAGCCGGGCGGGCGGCGACTGGAGCGACGCGGGCCGCCGGCAGACAGAGGCGGAGCAAGGGTGGCCGCGCGGTTACTATCTCTGGGCCTGGCGCAATCCTCATCCCGACCAGAGCATCCGTTCGATTGAAATCACGCCGCAGGGCCCGCCCTTCGTCGTGGCCGCCGTTACGCTCGGCCATGTCGACGAAGATCCCATCTGCCGGTGGGCTGCCCGGGACGTCCAGATCGAGCTCAAGCATCCGGAGGACGCGGGGAAGCCCTTCAACCTGGATGTGGAAGTCGACCGGGGCTACGCGACGTACGCCTATCCGCTGCCCGATCAGGTCGACCAGGCTTTCCTGACCGACACGCACCGCGGATGGGGCCAGGCGGACACCCATCGCGCCAGTCCCGCCCACGTGGGCGTGGCCGGCACGCCGTCGGCCACCGTAACGGTGAAGCAGGATGGGAAGGCGGTCGGTTCGGCCAACTGGGGGGAGCTGGAGGCCAAAGAGGTCGTCGAGACTCCCTCGGTGCGGTTCGAGGTCATCGACACGGGCCGGAACTGGGTACATACCACGGTGCTGGACGACGAGACGGGCAAGCCCGTCCCGTGCCGGGTGCATTTCCGGTCGGCCCGCGGCGTGCCCTACGCCCCGCACGGCCACCATGCCCACGTAAACTCGAATCTGGATACCTGGCACGTGGACGTGGGCGGCGACGTGCGCCTGGGCCAGATGTCCTACGCCTACATCGACGGCAAATGCCAGGGTTGGCTGCCCCGGGGCGAAGTGCACGTGGACGTGGCCCGCGGATTCGAGTACGAACCGATTCGCGAGCGCGTCCACATCGAACCCGGTCAGCGCGAACTCACCCTGCGGCTCAAGCGCTGGACCGATCTGAACGCGGAACGGTACTTCAGCGGCGACACCCACGTGCATTTCCTCTCCACCCAGGGCGCCCAGCTCGAAGCCAAAGGAGAAGACCTGAACGTGGTCAACCTCCTGCTCTCCCAGTGGGGAGGCCTTTTCACGAATACCGAGGAATTCACGGGATCGGCGAACGTGGCTCCGGATGGCGATACGATCGTGTATGCCACGCAGGAGAACCGGCAGCACATCCTGGGCCACCTGTCGCTCCTGGGCCTCAAGGAACCGGTCATGCCCTGGTGTTCGGACGGACCCGGTGAGGCCGAGTTGGGCGGCAACCTGGAAACGACCCTGTCGTACTGGGCCGACGCCTGCCACGCCCAGGGCGGGACGGTCGTGATCCCCCACATCCCCAATCCCATCTGCGAACCGGCGGTCCTGATCGCCACGGACCGCGCCGACGCCGTGGAGATGCTGGTCCATAGCGAATACAACCACCTGGAGTACTATCGGTACCTGAATTGCGGGTACAGGCTACCGCTCGCGGGCGGGACGGACAAAATGTCCAGCGACGTGCCCGTGGGGATCTACCGGACCTACGCCTACATCCCACCGGACGAGCCCTTTACCTACGACAACTGGTGCAAAGCGCTGCGCGGCGGGAACACCTTCCTGAGCGCCGGACCCATCATCCGTTTCAAGGTGAACGGCCAGGATATCGGCGACACGGTGAATCTGCCCGGCAACGGCGGGACGGTCGAGATCGAGGCGTCGGCGGATTCGACGTTGCCGATCCATACGCTGGAAATCGTCCAGCAGGGCCGGGTGGTCGCGTCGGCGGAAGAGCGCAATGGCACCCGGCGGCTGTCGCTCAGGACCTCGCTGAAAATCGAAGGCCACACCTGGCTGGCGGCGCGGTGCGCCGGGCCGAACTACTCGAGCATACCGCACCACGACGGCTGGCGCCGGGGCATCATGGCCCATACGTCGCCGGTTTACGTGGCCTGCGGGGGCCCCTACTGGCTGTTCGACCTGGAGAACGCCCAGTACATGCTGAGCCTGATCGAAGGGGGCCTGTCCTACATCAAGCGCCGGAGCTGGCAGCACAAGCCGGGCACGACGACCCACCATCACGGCGGCGACGACCACGAGGCCTTCCTCGAAGCGCCCTACGTGCAGGCCCGTGAAGCCATCCACCGGCGCATGCACGAGTTGAACATCCCGCACTGAGCATCCGTGCGGGGAGTGCCGTACCCACCCGATATAACCGGAGCGCACGACATGCAAGGACCCCGCGTCGACCGCGTCATATTCTGGAGTGTTGCGGCGTGACCGAACCC